>JANNQE010000459.1:0-28777 GCA_031441625.1 Planctomycetia bacterium | reverse complement strand
CGCCGGGATCCGCTGGGCGAAGGCCACCCGGCGACGTGGCGGTTACTGCTGATCAAGGTGGCGGCCTCGGTGGTGGTGAGTTGTCGCCGCATCGTGGTGCGACTGAGCGGCAGTTGGCCGAATCTGCAATTCTTCGAGCGGGTGGCGGAGCACGTCTGTCGGCGGCCGGCCGTCGCGCACTTCTGGACCGGATGAAGCCCGGACAACTCGAAAAGCCGGATGGGGGTAAGGGGGCGGTGCGCCCCGAGCGGGCGAACGGGTGCTTCTGCCGCCCGAAACACGTTCTTGACGACGGGAAACGACTATCTGGCTTGCGCTCCTGAATAATCCGGGCTAACACGCGGCGGTCATCCACCGGCCGAAGCCGGCGGCGAATTTCGCCGGGTCCAGCTTGGCGAACACCCGCTCGAACGTGTCCGCGCTGGGGATGCCGTTGGTCAGCGGCAGGAAGCGGCGGAAGAAGTCCTTCTTGCAGTCGGCGTACTGGTGGATGTCGTCCCACGTGTCGGCCCCGCCGATGACCGCGCACGTGGCCAGGGTGAGGACGTCGGTGAGCGAGTGCAGTTTGTTCGCCGTCTCCCGCCGCGGGTCGGGCAGGTCGGCGAAAACGGCGGCCAGGGGCAGAGTCATCGGGGGTCCTCCCAGAACCCCTGTGATAGCCGTAAACCCCTACCGCGTCAGCCGTTCATAGTGCAGTGGCCCTGACCCAAACGGTGGCTGGTGGAGCGGTACTTCTCCTGGCTGCGGGGCAGTCGATTGCTGGCGCGGGAGTACGAAGGGCGGGCGTGGATCTCGCGGAGCAATGTGTACATGCGGAGCATGATGTTAACACTCAACATGTATCAACGACAACAAGCCGAACTCGCCCCAGACTGTGCCACTTAACGCCCGAGTCGTGTGCAGGCCACCCAGGTTCAGGAACCGGCTCTCAATTCGCGAACGCAGTGCCGTGGGCGGTGGTTTGCATTCGTGCATACGCCGGCATATACTCGCGCGTGTCTGGCCTCCCGTCCCGGTTGCGTCCGGCCCAGGGAATTCACCTCCCGTCGGAACCCGCCATGGACTCGCCCACCTCCCCCTCTCGCTCCCCCACACGGCCGAATCGGGTTCGACCGGCGGGCGCGAAGAAGTCGGCCTCTGCCCCCGAACCGGAGGTGGTGCGGTTGGGGCGGTACGCCGTGACCCGCCGGATCGGGCAGGGCGGCATGGGCGTCGTGTACGAGGCCGAGGACACCCAACTCCAGCGGCGGGTCGCGGTCAAACTGCTCCCGAAGGACGTGTCCGCCGACGCCGACGCCCTGGCCCGCTTCCTGCGGGAGGCCCGCGCGGCGGCCAAGCTGAACCACCCGAACGTGGTCGCCGTGTACGACATCGGCGACCACAGCGGCACGCACTACATCGTTCAAGAACTGATGACCGGCGGCAGCGCCCAGGACGTACTCCGCGACCGCGGCGGGTTCCACTGGGTCGAGGCGACGGCGATCCTCCGCGACGTGTGCCGGGGCCTCGCGGCGGTCCACCGCACCGGCACCATCCACCGCGACATCAAGCCGGCCAACATCCTTCGCTCGGCCGACGGGGTGGTGAAGTTGGGCGACTTCGGACTGGTGCGGCCGACCGGTAAGACCGGCACCGGGCTGACCGGTTTCGGTGAGGTCATCGGCACGCCGCACTACATGAGTCCGGAGCAGTGCCGGTGCGACCCGCCCGACGAGCGGAGCGACCTCTATTCTCTCGGCGCGACGTACTTCGCGCTGCTCACCGGCCGGCCGCCGTTCGACTCGTCCGACGGCATGCAGGTGCTGTTCGCGCACTGCGGGCAGCCGGCCCCGGACCCGCGCGCGGCGGTCGCGGGGGTGCCCGCCGAGTGCGCCGCGATCGCGACGCGGGCGATGGAAAAGGAGCGGTCGCGACGGTTCCGAGACGCCGACGCGATGCTGGCCGCGCTGGACGCGGTGCTGGCCGGACACACCGCCCGCGGCGCGGACTCCGCCGAGCCGCCGCCCGTCTGGGCCGTCCCCAAGCCCGCGCCGAAAGCGGCCCCGGTGAGCCTGGCCGGCGCGTACCCCGCCGAGCGGTCGGGGTCGGCGAGACGACGGCCCCGGCTCTGGTGGGCGGTTCTCGCGGTGGCGGGGGTCGTGCTGTTATCCGCGTTCGCCCTCGTTCTGAAGTTCTCGCCGCCGCCGCCGGCCGTCGCGGCGGAGGTGGACGACTGGCCGAAGCTGTCGGCGGACGCGGATCAGGCCGTGATTCACCGGGACGCGGACGCCCTGAGGCGCGCCCTGACACGCCTCGACCTGATGCAACGGCGGACGCCAGACGGGCCGGACCGCGACGCGATGCGGGCCGGTCGGGTTCGGCTGGACAAGGCACTAGCGTTCCGCGAGGGCATCACCGAGAAAGGGTTCGTCATCGGCATGGAGGGGCCGGTGACGGGCGTGGCGTTCTCCCCGGACGACCGCCGGCTGGCGCTGGGCCAAGCCCTCGGCGGGGCCGGTGCGCTGGTGCTCGACGGCCACACCGGCGAGCGGCAGGCCGTCGTATGGCCGACGCAGGGCGGGAAGATGACGCGGGTGGTCGCGATCGCCTTCGACCGCGACGGCAAGACGCTCGCGGCGGCGTGTACGAACAACATTGTTCGGGTCGCGGACCTTGAAACGAGCCGGGAATCGGCCATCGACCTGGGCTCCCGCGTGAACTCCGCCACGTCCGTCGCCTTCTCCCCGACGGCGGCACACCTGCTGATCGGGATGGACCCCTACGGCGAAGGGAAGGGGCGGCCGTACCAGAAACTGTGCGACCCCGGAACGGGTGTGGAACCGTTCGCGTTCAAGGCGGAGCACTCGGCGAAGGTGGCGGCGGTCGCGTTCACCGCCGGCGGGCATCAGGTGGCGACGGGCAGCCACGACAAGCGGGTGGTGATGTGGAACGCCGAGACCGGTCGCATCTGGCGGGAACTCCGCACCGGCCTGACCGTCCGCGCCGTGGCGTGCAGCCCGAACGGGCGGCTGCTGGCGGTGGCGGGGGCGGGCGACGACGGGCCGGTGATCCAGTTCTGGGACTACGCCGCCGAGAAACTGCTGGCCTCGCGGGTCAGCCCGCACGGGGCGTGCCGGTGCCTAGCGTTCACCCGCGACGGCGCGCGGCTGGCGTCCGGCAGCGGGCCGAACGTGTTGCTCTGGGACGCGGAGGCGCACGATCTGATGGACACGCTGGCCGGTCACGGCGGGGAAGTCCTCGCGGTGGCGTTCTCGGCCCGCGGTGGCGTCCTCGCTTCGGGCAGCGCGGACCAGACGGTTCGCCTGTGGGACGTCGCACGACACCTGCCACCCGGCTCCTTCCGGTAAGTCGTCATGCCCGATCCCGCCCCTCCGAGCCAGCCGCCCCGTGCCGGGCTGGCCCAAATCTCCACCCGCTGGGCACTGATCTGCGACCCGGTGCAGTTCGTGATGCGGTACGCGCCCGCCATCCGCGGGTACCTCGGCGTCTTCTTGAAGAACACGTACGACGTGGACGACGTGTGTCAGGCGTTCCTGCTCCGCGTCGTCGAGCGGGGCGTGGTCGAACAGACGCTGCTGCGCGGCCGCTTCCGCGACTACCTGATCGCCACGGTGCGGCACACCGCCCTGGCCCACATGCGGCGAAGGCCTCTCCCCACCGGCGACGGCACCCCGCTCGAAGAGGTGCCCGCTCGAGACGAGGTCGTGCTGCCGGGCGACGACGAGTGGCTGGCCGGTTGGCGGCGGGTGGTGCTGGCCGGCGCGTGGGACGCGCTCGACCGGCACGAGCGGGACCACCCCGGCAATTTGGCGCACACGGCCCTGAAGGCGCTGGTCGATCACCCGGACGAAAGCTCCCAGCAGTTGGCGGCCCGCGTCGGCCAGCTCTGCGGCCGGCCAATACAGCCCGAAGCGTTCCGCAAGCAGGTCAGCCGCGCGCGGCGGCTGTTCGCCGAGCACCTCGTGGCGGAGGCGGTCCGCACGCTCGAAGACCCGACGCCGGAGCGGGTCGAGGAGGAGTTGATCGACATCGGCGTGATGAAGTACGTCGCGCCGTTCCTGCCGGCCGACTGGCGGACTCGCGGCACCCTGACCGACCCGGAGTGACCACTTCTTTTCGAGAATCCGCCGCCGGCCGGTCACAGCCCGGTCCCGCGCGCATCCTTCCTTCAGTACGGGCGAGACAGTATCTCCCCGACGAACCGCACGGGCGGCCCGCGGGAACTCCCTCGGCAATCGCCGGGGGGCGCGATCCGACCCGCCGAGTTCACACCTCAAGGAATACGACCATGAAGAGCATCGGAATCCTGTCGGCCGCGGCGCTCGCCTTCGTTCTGTCCGCGGCCGCCCCCGCGCTGGCCGCCAACCCGATCATCCAAGTCGACGGGCAACTCGCCGGGAACAACTTCGTGACGGCGACGTGCGTGGTCGGGAACAACGGCCAGGTGACCGGCACCGGTGTCTTGTACGGCCAGAACCCGGCGACGGGGGCCGTCACCTACCGGTACCCGTTCACCATCGTGAAGGCGTCCACCGCCACCGGCGACCTCGTCCTGACGGGGGCGATCAACGGCGGCCCGCCCATCTCGCTGACGGCCACCGTCCCGGCCGGCGCGATGGTGTTCAGCTACGTCGTCAACGGAAAGACGTACACGCTCGCCGGTCAGGGCGGGGTCGTGCTGAAGTGAGGCGGAACGGCCGCGACGGGGAGCGGGCCACGATGGCCCGCTCCGTTCCGTTTCCGGGCGAACGGCCACCCTGTGGGGGACTGGGGTGACGGACGCCGGGCTGGCCGCCCTGCCCCCATTCCCCGAACTCCACACCATCAACGTCGGCCACACCCGCATCACCGACGCGGGGTTGAAGGAGCTGCGGAGGTACCCGACCCTCCAAGTGCTCGAGCTCTTCGGGTCGGACCAGCTCACCGGGGAGGGGCTGGCAGACCTGGCCGGATTGGGTTCGCTCCGGAAGCTGGAGTTCGACAGCAAGCGACTTGCCCCGGCCGGGGTGAAGGCCGTAGCTTCGCTGGGCGGGTTGGAGGAACTCAGCCTTTACTCGTCGCCCTTGACGGACGAGGAGTTCGCCTTGCTCAAGCGGATGCCGAAGATGCGGTCGGTGCGTCACTTTGAGAAGCGGTGACGGACGCTCACTGTCTCATCCGCCCGACTGGGAGATACTCGCGTTTCCGCGGGGGGGGCCGGCTCGGTGGGGAGCAACCAGCCCTGTCCGGGGGAGGCACGCCCGATGAGGCGGAAACGACTGTGGGCCGTCCTGGCGGGCGGCGGGCCTGCTGCTCGTAACGTGGGGGTGGAAGAACGACCTGGCCGCGTTCGCCCCCGACGTCCTCGCGGTCCGCGAGGCGGGTGGGGAGTGCGAGACGGCGGCCGTGCGGGCTCGGTAATCGCCCGGGGAGTGGCTGGACGAGGCGCCGCGGGAGGCGGTGGTGGTCGTCCGCCTGACTGGGGAGGGCGGCCGGGCGGTGACCGACCGCGACATCGCCCTCCTCGACTAATTCCCGACGGTCCGCGAGGTCGACCTCACGTCCTCGCGGGTGACCGACGGGGGAGGCGGGCAAACTGAATCCGGCCCTACAGTCCGCGAGCCGCGTCACCCGCCCGGCCCCAGCAGCTCGTCCACCCCGGGGGTGACCAGGTTGAACGGCAGGACGTAATAGGGCGTCGGGCCGAGGCGTCGGAACCCCATCCGCCGGAAGTACCCCCGGAGCCGGACTCGGGCGGCCTTCTCCTCGCCCGGGTCCGGGTGCTGCGGTAGCCAGGACGCGGGCACGCGAAGGGCGGACGCGGCCCCGTGCCGGAGGGGTGCGATGAGGCTGACCGCCAGCCCGCACCCGCCGCCGACCAGGTCGACCAGACGGCGGACGGCGAGCAGGCCGAGCCGCAGTCCCCGCCACTTCGGGGTGAGCAGGACGTAGTCGAGGACGAGCAGGTCGGACTCGGTGGCCTCGTACCGCGCCATCAGCTCTTCGCGGAAGTGGTAGTGGTCGGGCTCGTACAGGAGGGCGTGCAGGTATTGCAGCTCGGCGCTGTGGGCGTCGCACACATCGAACAATGACTCGCCGGCATTTTGGGCCAGCCCGGCGTGCACCCGCAGGGCGGTCACCCGCCCGACCTTCGTCACGGCCCCGGTCACGTCGTCCGTGCAAGTGATGACGGCCACGTACTCCGAGACGAACTCGGTCGGCTCCCCGTCGGGGTGTAGACTGCCGCCGGTGCGGACGCGGATATCGAAGCTAGCCACCCCGCCCCTCCGGCGTTTCCTCTCGGTCAGACCATCCCGCCCCTGGAGGTGCCGCAAGTTCCTCCCCGCCCTGCTCTCCGCCGGCCTCGCCGACCCGGTGCCAAGCGAAGGAGGGGGCGAAGTGTGTGGTGACGCCAGGGGTCCGGGCGAGGCGGCAGGGCAATTCAAGAGAACCCCAATTCCTCCCACCAGGTGCAGCGAGCCGGGACGGTCGTCGTCACCCGTGCGTCGACTCGCCCACCGGCCGTTCGGGTTGGGCGAGACGCTCCTCCGCCCACCCGCAGTACCCCGCCCAGTCCGCCCGCTTCCAGAGCGTCAGGGCGGCGGCCGGGTCCACCTCCACTTCCGACGTGTCCGCCACCGCGTCGCCGTCCCCGCTCCCGCCGGTCCACACCTCGAGGACCGCCGCCGCGGCCGCCGACTCGGCCGCCTCCGCGTCCCGCCACGCCTGCTCCCCCCGGTCACGCGAGGGGCCGTAGGTGGACGGCTCGTCGCACTGGGCGAGGAACCCGACCCGCGCGGCGAGCAGCGCCTCGAACGCTGCCCGCCAGGCCGCCGTCAGCCGCACCAGGCGCCCCCCGGTCGACTCGTCCCCCTTGCCCGATTTCGGCTGCTTCGCCAAGGGATGCCTCCAGAGTGTGGCCGTCAGTGTATCCGACACCCCCGCCCGGGACAGCCTTCACCCGGCCCGAGCGGGCGGAGCCACCAACGTCGGCCTTCCTCCCGGCCGTCACCTTCTCCGGGACAACCACGTCCGAGGGGCGCGGGTGTGCAAAGCTCGACCTGCCCGCGGACCTCGGCGTCGGGGTGATGGCCGATGGCGAGAACAAGATGTCCTGGCCGACGCTGCTGCTGAAACTCGAGGCCGAGGTCGGCACCAAGTGCGAGGTGACGGCCGAGGAGGACGTGACGGTGGCGGCCGGTCAGTACAAAGCGGCGAAGGTGGAGATGAGCACCAAGGACGGGAAGACGACGCGGTGCTTCGCCCCGGGCGTCGGCCTGGTGCGGATGACCTCCGGCGGCGAGCGGGCGTTGGAGCTGAAGGCGTTCAAGCAGGGCAAGTGAGCCGCCGGTGGGGTTCCCCGGTTAACCACCTGCGAATCGGGCGGTTCTCCTCACAAACGAGGGGAACCGGCCATGCTTCGCACAGTCATCGGCGGGGTGGCGGGTTTCGCGACCGGGCTGATGCGGCCACAAAGCAAAACCGCCTCCCACGCCCACGTAAGGCGGTCGAGGCGGTCGTGACGGCGTCTCAGTTGCCGCAGGTCGAGCACTGGGGCCCAGTGCTCTTGCAGCCGACCGCGCCCGAGAGGGCGGCGAGGGCGAGGACGAGGCAGACGATGACGTTGCGCATGGGTTGACCCTTCCGTGGGAGTTCCGCCCCACTCAGGGGGCGTGCCCTTCTATCGGGGGCTCGCCCGCCCCCAACCCTCTGCATTCGGCACAAGTCCTCCGCGGCACGCGAGTGGAGATACGGTCGTAACACCCGGGCGAACTTGGCGGGACGCGCGACGGCGAGGGCGGCAGGGAGGGCGAATTGCGGCGGATTTGTTGACGGCGGCCTCGGCGGGCGTGGCGAGTGGTCACCGAGGGCAACCGGGAGCCACGCCTCGCGTAGCATCGCAGCGCGTACCGCCTCTCCGGAGGGCCTCGTTCGCAGGTGCGGGGAGCATCTCGACCCCCCGGTACGAGGCTGCCGTACGCGCCCCCGCCCAGTCCTCCGGGCTGGGCGAGGAGACCGGCCGAGGCGTGCGGCTCGACGGGCCCCACGACGCCCCGAGTGACACCAACCCGCTTGCGATGTCGAATGCGACCGCAGACGCCCCGTACGCCCGTGCGAGACGCCTTCGAACTCACCCGTGAAGTCCTCCCGCGGCGGCCGTTGTGCGTCCGCCCGGATTCGAGCCGTTCGTCAACATTTCTCACCACTCCCACCACCCGTCGCAGGATAATGTGGACGCCCGCGGTCAGCGTCTCCCGTCACTTGCACCCGACCCGACGCCGGCGTGCGGGAGGTCCACCTCATGACTCGTCGCGCCCGCACCCGCGTCCTGCTCATCGCCGTCGCCATGGCCGCCCTCCTGACCGGGTACGTCGTCTGGTCGAACTGGCCGTCCCGGAACCGGGCGGGGGGAGAGGATGGACCCATCACCCCATCCCAGAGCACCGGCGCGGTGGTGCCGGCCGCCGACTACCGGCTCGCCGGCCCGTACACGCACGACAACCTGGCCGTCTACCTGGTGCTCGCCCCGGAGACCTTGCCCGGGGTGTCCTTCGTCCCCCTCGGCGAGGCGCTGGAAGCGAAGACGGCGGTGGTGCACGAGACGGGGAACGTCAGCCGGCTGGAGGTGGAGAACCTGGGCGGGGACGAGCTGTTCGTCTCCGCCGGGGACATCGTCAAGGGTGGCAAGCAGGACCGCACCCTGCCGTACGACGCCGTGATTGCCGCCAAGTCGGGGAAGGTGCCGGTGGACTCGTTCTGCGTCGAGCGGGGGCGGTGGCAGGAGCGCGGGAAGGAGTCGAAGGAGTACTTCAGCGAGGCCAAATCCTCCCTCGGCTCGTCGGACATGAAGAAGGCGGCGTACGCGCCCGGGGCCTCCCAGAGCGCGGTGTGGAAGAACGTGTCCCAGACCCAGGAGCGGCTGGCGAAGAAAGTGGGTCAGCCGGTGCAGGCGGGGGAGTCGGCCACCAGCCTGCAACTCACCCTCGAGCACCCGGCGGTGCGGGCCGGGCTCTCCCCGTACACGGCGGCGTTGGCCGGGGCGGCGGGCGGGCACCCGGACGCGGGCGGGTGCGTGGTGGCGGTGGGCGGGAAGGTGGTGTCGGCCGACGTGTACGCCTCCCGCCGGCTGTTCGCCAAGCTCTGGCCGAAGCTGGCCGAGGGGGCGGCGGTGGAGGCGTTCGTGGCCGCAGAGCCGGGGGCGGGCGGGCCGCCGAGCGAGGCCGACGTGCGGGGGTTCCTGGCGGCGGCCGAGGGCGGGACTCCCGTCCGCGAGGCGGTGACCGAGCGGACGTACGTGCTGGTCCGCCAGGCGGAGAGGGCCATCCTGATGGAGGCCTGTGACCGAAGCCGGGAGAACGTGGTCCTTCATCGCGGCGTGCTCGCCCGCTGACGGTGAGCCGGCCTCGACGACGCGTTCACGGGAGGGCCCGGCCGATGCTCCTCGCGTCCGAGCGAACTCCCAGTCGGGCGAGCCGCTACCCCTCCGGGCGAGGCCGGCGGCGGTGAGGGAAGGCGAGCATGACCACCAAGGTGTTATGGAAAAAAAGCCCGCCCCACATGGGGCGGGCTGTCCGCGACCTCGAACAGTCAGCACGCACACGCCGTCGCCTTCCACCCCGCTTGCGCCTGCTCCGAGTTCTTGCTCAGGTGGACCTTGTCGTCCACCTTCTCGACCCAACCCGCCGGGATGAAGTGGTGCTCCCCGTCCGGGCTGCCGGTCCGCGTCAGTTTGATGGCGTTACCCTCGACGTGGTCCACCGTCCCGACCCGGCCGCCGCAGCAGCCGACGACTTCCATGTGGTCCTTCACGCCCATCACCCCGAAGTCTTGCGGCTTCTCAAGGCCCACCTTCTCCTTCACGAAGTCCACCGCCTTGGCCGCCCCCGCGGCGACCGTTTGGCCGAAGTTCTTGGCGCAGTCGCCGACCGCCTGCCCCGCGTCGGCCACCTTGTCTTTCATGCTCATGGCTCTCCCCCTGTAAGTTCCGGAACCCGCACGTCGTACCGCGACGCCGTGTCCGGACTCGACAAAGCCCCGCACCGCCCGTGCCGGCGAGGAATAAAAATGGCGTGGCATGAGGCCCGGTCCGACACCGGGGCGGAAACGACCAGCCGAAGGGTATCGGGAGCGGTGGCCGACGCTCGGGCGGGTGGCTCGCTCACCCCTCGACCGAGTACACCGGGCGGACGACGGCGTGCCGGACGTACAGCTCGATGCGGTCCTCATCGAACACGCGGCCGGCCAGGTAGGTGCTTCCTTCCGGACGGGCGGAGGGGTGACGACGGGATGCTCGGTGAGATGCGGCGGACGCTCAAACGCACCCCGCCCTTAGGTCCCTCGGCGCGAGGGTTCGGGGGATTCCTGAGCACGGCGGCGATTGCACGGGCGCGGACTAAGGCCCCGGCGAGCACTCTAAGATTGTCTAAGACATCCCCAAGGTTGGGGTCGAGAGTTGGCCCGCAAGTGTGTACTGTGACACCTCAGGCGGAAGCGACCCACACCTCAGTGCGGAGACGACCATGGCGAAGGCCGAGCCGAAGGTGAACAAGTCCCAGGTCATCCGGGACATTTTCGCGGCCGACCCGAAGGCGGACTCCAAGACGGTCATCGCGCGGGCGGCCGAGCAGGGGGCGAGGGTGTCCCCGACGATGGTGTACTACGTCCGCAGCAAGCTCGGCCAGGCGGCCCGGAAGGCGAAGCGAGAGCAGACGGCCGCCAACCCCCGTAGTCCGGTCGAGCTGGTGGCGCGGGTGAAGAAGTTAGCGACCGAGGTGGGCGGCATGAAGCAGCTGAAGCAGCTCGTGGACTTGCTGGCCGAGTGACCGCGCGAACACCGGCAGCGAGCGCATGAACCCCGCGAACGCCGAGTCCGCCGGCCCCGTGGGCACGGACGACGTGACCACGAGTTAGTACGGCGCGGTGATGAGACGAAGACCGGGCGAGGGGCGAAACTCTCCGCCTTTTTTATGCAAAGTCGGTTCGGGTTGTTGCGGGATGCCGCACGCCCGCGTGGTACAATCCAGACTCGGCACTTCGCCCGACCCAGTCCTCCGAAGGGATGTTCATGCGGTTTACCAAACCCGTCGAGTCGTGGGTGGTGTACCAGGCGGTGGCGAAGCGAGGGGGCGGGCGGGCGGTGTGCCCGGCGGACGAGTGGCCGGCACTGGAGGCGGCCGGGCACACCCTCATCCAGGCCGGGGTGGTCAACGAGGGCGAGGCCGAGCGGCTGGCCCGCGGCACCTCGGGCGACAGCAAACCCCGTGGCGGCAGCCGGGCCGCTTGACCCCCACGCCTGATTCCGGCATACGGCCGAGGGCAGCCGGGCGGAGTCCAGGACAAGGCACCGACTCAGACACGCGGGCGGGGCTTCGGCCCCGCCTTTCGTCATTTCTGGGGGCCGGCGACAGTTATGCCGGGGGCGCCGCTTGCGGGCTGGGACGTTGCCGGCCTTCCCGGCAACCCTCCTTGCGAGCGGGAACGCCACCTGCCAGAGTCCCCGCTCGGCTTCATCCACGGGGGCGGGACATGGGCGGGGCGAAGGCGGTGCGGTTCGGCAACGAGGTGGTCTACTCGTTCATCACGACGGACGGGGGCGCGACCCGGCTGAGAGTTTCACCCGACGAGTGCGACCGGTTCGACCTGTTCGTGGGCAGTCAGGTGCGCATCGGGATGGGGGGCGACGCCCCGGCAGGTGCGCTGGTGGTCGGCGTGACCCGAGAGCCGCCGTTCGTGTGGGTGGCGGTGGAGTTCTCTCCGGCGAAGGGGTGAACCGAAGGCGGACAGGGCGGGGGTGAGAGCCCCCGCCCTTTGTCAATTCCGGGCGGCGCAACCCGAGGTCGGGGGAGCGTTCCCCACGAGACGGGCACGTGCGAGCCCGGGAGGGACGACCCGTGTTCCGCAAGTTCGCCCTCGCCGCGTTCGCCGCGACCGTCGGGATGGTCGCGGCCGCCACCCTGACGCCCGACCGACACAGGCCACCCTTCGCCCTGGGCGGCCCGCGCGGGGGCCATCAGCCGTCCGGGAAGACTGGGAGTCATCGGGGACGGCCTGACGTGCGGGTTGACCGCCGGTCGGACGCTCGGCCGGTCCACGTCGCCAGCGAGCGGATACAGGGGTGTGGTGAAACGGGGAAACGCTAGCAGTTCCGCCGTGACGACGGCCGGTGAAGCCCATCCCGTGGCGGCGGGAAAGTCCGCCCCAACACCATCCCCGCTTCGTCTACGGACGGCGTCACCCGAACAGGTCGGGGGTGGCCGGCGGCTTCGGCCAGTCGGGCAACCGGTAGCCCCTCTTGTCCATGCGGTTCACCAGCTCCCCGGAGGCCGTCAGGTCCGCGAGCGCCTTGGCGATGGTGCCCGGCCCGTGACCCGTCCCCGCCTCGCGGAGTAACCGCACCAGCTGCTTGCGGGTGAACGGGTGCCCGGCGTCCCCGACCGCCCGCACGATGTCCCGCTTGCACCCCGCCCGCAGCCCTCCGTCCCGGCCCAGCCGGTCCGCCGTCGGGATTCGCTCCCCCGCCCGCCACACCAGGATGAGGCAGGCCACCCGCCCGCTCGCCTCCGCCACCCGGACCGGCCCCTCCACCTCCCCCAGGGCGGCCAGCAGGTCACGGGCGGCGGCCTCGACCACCGCTCTCGGCTCGGCCACGGCGCACCTCGCGGAACAGACCGGAACACGTAATCCGCCCGCCGGCGGTTGGCCGGGGGCAGTGGCGAGTGTACAGATGGTACAGAGAATAGTGAACGCAAAGCCACTATTTCCCGCCGAGGCTCCTCCGGAGCAACCGTCATGACCGGATTCGTCGCCCACCTGGATGCCGACTGTTATTACGTCAGCGCGGAACGGGTCCGGCACCCGGACCTGAAGGGCAAGCCGGTCGGCGTGCTGGGGAACAACGGGGCGTGCGTGATTGCGAAGTCGTACGAGATGAAGGCCAAGGGGGTGAAGACGGGGACGCCCATCTGGGACGCCAAGGCCCTGTGCCCGGACGGCGTGTACGTGAAACGCGACTTCCACTGGTACGAGGTGCTCAGCCGCCGGATGCTCGGGATTGTCGGCGACTGCTCGACGCGGGCGGAATACTACTCCATCGACGAGTTCTTCTTCCACGCCGAGCCGCTCCGCCCCGGCCAGCCCCTCCAGCAGACCGCCGAACACGTCCGCGACCGCATCCTGAACGAGGCCGGACTGCCGGTGACCGTTGGCATCGCCCGCACCCGCACCCTGGCGAAGCTGTTCTCCGACACCGCCAAGCCGTTCGGGGCTCGGGCCGTCCTCACCCGCGACCACGAACGGCAGCTGCTGGCCGAACTGCTGGTCACCGAAATCAGCGGCATCGCCGGCCGGCGGGCGGCCCGGCTCGCCCCGTACGGCATCCGCACCTGCCTGGACCTGGCCGACGCCGACGGCGGGCTGGTGAAACGGTTGCTCACGTCTACCGGGTTCGACCTTTGGCTTGAACTAAACGGCCGGCCGGTCACCACGATCCGCCCCGAGCGCATCCCGCACAAGGCGCTCGCCCGCGGCGGGTCGCTGATGGGGAACGTGTCCGACCCGAAAGTGCTGTGGGCGTGGTGCGTCCGGCACGTCGAGCGGCTGATCGAGGAACTCCGCTACCACCGCGTGCGGACGGCCGCGGTGGGGGTGGACCTCGCCTGGAAGGACGGCTTCGGCACCGGCGGGTCGGCCGAGTTGGACGCCCCGTCGGATCGGTTCGACGCCCTGCTCGACGCGGCCCGCACCGCCCTGCGGCGGGCGTACGTGCCGGGGGCGACGGCCACCCACATGCACGTGGTCGCCGCCGACCTCCGCCGCGGGGTGGGCGAGCAGCTCACCCTGTTCCACCGCCCCGACCCGCGGAAGGACGCGGCCGAGCAGGCGAAGGCGGCGGTGAACGCCAGGCTCGGCCGGTTCAAGTTGCGGTCGGCGAGCACCTTGTACCTGCCGGCGGTGTACGCCGACCCGGCCAACGACTTCGACATCTGCGACGTGCGGGGCAAGGTGTGCTTCTGACCTCACCGAGGGCGAGCGATTCCGATGCCGTACTTCCTGGCCCGTGCCGCCGAGTGGCGAGCGGTGGCCGAGGCGTTGCTGGACGCGGGCGTCCCGGCCGGCGAGCCGTTGCTGTCGGTCTGGCGCGAAGCGGCGTGGTGTCACCTGCTGGACGGGCGGGGGCTTCCCGCCGTTGCCCACCTGCGGCGGGTGGTTCACGCCCTGACCGGCCAGTCGCCACCGGACGACCCCGCCGCCCTGTTCGCCACCCTACGGGCGGCCGTCCGCTTCCCGCCCGTTTCTGAACCGCACCGGAGGTGTCCCGCCGTGTGTACGGCCGTCGCCCTGCCCGTGAGCGAGTTGCCGGAGGTGGTCGTGTCCACACTGATCGACCGCGTCCACGACCGAGGTGGGGAGCGGGAGGTGCGGTTCGACTGGCGGAACCGGCCCGCCATGCTGCCCGTGTGGTGGGAGGGCAGGTTGCAAGTGCTGCGGTGGGGCAACCGCGACCGCGCCGACCGCAAGCTGCCGCCGACCGGGTGGACGTGGCAGGAGAGCGTGGAAGCCGGGAAGTGGGCGGGCGTGCGTCCGGTGCCGGTCGAGGTGCCGGCCCGGTACGCCCTCATGAACGGGGTGTGGTTCAAGGTCACGCGGGGTGTGCGTGGGCTGGTCGTGGTCACCCCCGCCGACGAGCCGGTGGTGTACCTACTGTGCGAGCCGAGCACCCGCTACTACCGGGTGATGACCCGCTCCGAGTGGATGCCCGTCCTCATCGGCGAGGTGATTTGACTCGGCTGCTCACCGACGGACCGTAGAACATTCCGGGAATCCGTGAGACCCTTCGACCGCCGAATGCGCATATCGGGGAAACCCACGAGGCTCGCCCGTGTCTGCCGACCCCCGCCGCGTGAAAGAGTTGTTCGTCGCCGCCGCCGACCTGACCGACCCGGGCGAACGTCGGGCGCTGCTCGACCGGGAGTGTGGGAGCGACCCGGACCTCCGCCGGCGGGTGGAGCAACTGCTCCGCGCCCACGATCAGCCGGTGTCGGCGCTCGAACACCCGCTCGGCGTCGCCGCCGACCCCGGCACGCGAGCGATCCCCCCGACAGATGCCACGGTCGATCGGCCGCCTGAACTCGTCGTGTCCGTCGGCGACCGCGTCGGGCCGTACAAGCTGCTCGAGAAGATCGGCGAGGGGGGCATGGGCGAGGTGTGGGTGGCGGACCAGGTCGAACCGATCAAACGCCGCGTGGCGCTCAAGCTCATCAAACCGGGCATGGACAGCCGCAGCGTGCTCGGGCGGTTCGAAGCGGAGCGGCAAGCCCTGGCGGTGATGGACCACCCGAACATCGCCAAGGTGCTCGACGCCGGCACCACTTCCGACGGCCGCCCGTACTTCGTGATGGAATTGGTGAAGGGCACGCCGATCACCGAGTTCGCCGACGCCCGCAAGCTGACCACCCAGCAACGCCTCGAACTGTTCGTGCCCGTCTGCCAGGCGATCCAGCACGCCCACATGAAGGGCATCATCCACCGCGACATCAAGCCGAGCAACGTGCTCGTGGCGTTGCACGACGAGACGCCGGTTCCCAAAGTGATCGACTTCGGCGTGGCGAAGGCGGTCGGCCAGCAGCTCACCGACAAGACCATCTACACCGGGTTCGGCGCGCTCGTCGGCACGCCGGCGTACATGGCCCCGGAGCAGGCCACGTTCAACCAACTGGATGTGGACACGCGGGCCGACGTGTACGCCCTCGGGGTGCTGCTGTACGAACTGCTGGCCGGCAGCCCGCCCATCGAACGCGACCGACTGAAGAAGGCGGCACTCGACGAAGTGCTGCGGATCGTGCGAGACGAAGAACCGCCGCGGCCGAGCGCCAGGCTGAGTACCAGTCAGGCCAAGGCCAGTATCGCCGCGACCCGCGGCAGCGAGCCGGCGAAGCTATCGCAGCTCATGAAGGGCGAACTCGACTGGATCGTGATGAAGGCGCTGGAGAAGGACCGCACCCGCCGCTACGACACCGCCAACGGGTTCGCCGCCGACGTGCAACGCTACCTGAGCGGCGAACAGGTGCAGGCCGTCCCGCCGAGCTTGGGGTATCGGCTGCGGAAGTTCTACCGGCGGAACAGAGCTGCACTGCTGACCGGAACCGCGGTCGCCCTCGCGCTGCTGGCGGGGATCGGGATTAGCGTCTGGCAGGCGGTTCGGGCGACGGACGCCGAGCGGTTGGCCGAATCTCGTCTGGAGTGGGCCGAGTTCAATTCCGCGGTCGCCGAGATGAACGCCTACAACGCCGATGTGAGCGCCGAAAAGGCCCGAATCGCTTGGGAGAATGCCGACGCCGAGCGGAAGGCGGCCGAGCGGAAGGCTAACGTATCCGCCGTCGATCTTGACCTGAAGTTCTGCGAGGTCGAGCCGCCGCGGGGGATCTTGCGCCTGGCCCAGCGGCTGAAAACGCTACCGCCGGAAGCCACCGAACTGCGTCAGTTCGTCACCCTCAACCTGTTCGTCCACGCCCAGCGGCAGGCCCGCCTGGTGCCGTACAAGGAGCGGTTGGACGCGATCAGCCCGGGCGGGCGGATCGGTTTCCGGGTGCGGGCGAACGGTGAGGCCGAGTTGGTCCACCCGCTCACCGGCGCGCGGCTCGCGCTGCTGAGGGAGAAGGCGCCAGCGCAGAGCGAGTGCCGTTTCAGCCCGGACGGCCGACACGCCGCACTGGTCTTGGAAGACGAGGTGCGGGTGTACGACCTCGAGACCTATCGCCAGAAGGCGACTCTGCGACCCGGCGGTGCCGCCGGGTCGCAGGTGGCGCTTGACCCCACCTTCACACGGGCGGTGGTGCGGCGGGATACGGCGATCGAGGGTGGACGGAAAACGCGGGCGGACTTTCAACTCTGGGACATGGCCGCCAACCGTCACGTCGCCGACTTGCACCGTGCTGAATGGGGTTCGGAAGACGGCATCGCGCCCCACACCCTGTGCAAGTTCAGTCCGGACGGTCGGGTGCTGCTCACCGTCGGGGACGGCGGGCCGGCTCGCGTGCGATCGGCCGACGACGGTCGGGTGCTGCACACCCTCACCGGTCACACGGCCGACGTGCGGTTCGCCGCCTTCAGCGCGGACGGGCGGTCCGCCTCCACTGGGAGCAATGCCGAGGTGTGCTGGTGGAAGACGGCCGACTGGCAGCCGGACGGTCCGCCGAGCCGGAATCTGATTGACCACTCGTGGGTACACAGCAAAGAGAGGCCAATCAAACTGTGGGGGAACGCTCGAATGCTGGCCGACGGCGTTCTCGCCGTTGCCGTCCAGCACGGACAGGACCCCCGTGACGGGACGACGAGTTACCTGTACGTCCGCGGTGAGCCGACCGCCCACCCGTGTCGCGCGGTGGCGTCGGATGGGCGGGTGGCGATCGACTTCGAAACCGTGTACTCCCTGCGGCCGTTTCGCGAGTGGCGGTCGGCCGACGGCCGGCGATTCCCGGCCGAGTTCGGCGGTCCGCTGGTCGACGGGCGATACCTGCTACTGCACTCGGGCGTGCACCCCTACGACTGGCCAGATCGGCTCATTGACCTCGGGTGTGACCGGCCGGTGGGGGTGGGGTATTCCGGACTCGTGCCGTGCCATGCGAGAGGGTGTGGATTCGTCGCCCTCCGTGAAGCCAACCAGGACGGAGACGGGCTGTCGACCCTCATCCTCCCCGCGGCCGATACTGGCTTCGACCCGGACACGCTCGAACTGTGGGCGAAGGTGCTCACGCGCGGGCAACTGAACCCGGTGAGCGGGTTTCTCGAACCACTCGACGAGGCCACATGGGAGCGGAACCGGCAGGAATTGCTCCGCCGCGCGAAACCGGCGGGCGAGTTCCCGTTCCCCGGCCCGTTCGCCACCGACCGCCTCTTCTGGGTAAGGAAGCATGATCTTCAGCAACACGAAAATCTCCTCAACAGGTTGGTGGCGGAGGAGCCGACGGCCGAGAACTACCGAGCCCGCGCGGGTTACCGGTGGACAGCTTTCCGGAAGGAATACGACCTGGCTTTACGGGACATACTGACCGCCGAGGACCTCGATCAAAAGGCGGGTGTGCCAATCGCACACGGCCCTATCCTCGACATAGACGAGATCGTGTACAGCCAGTTCAATACGCCGGGATGTTACGAGATGGCGTTGAAGTATCTCGACACCCGGTCGAACCGCGACCAGTTCCGCGTCCTCCGCGGGCTGGCCATGTATCGCCTCGGCCGGCACCAGGAGGCGCTCGACCTCCTCCTGGCGGACGAGCGGGAGAGTACGAACCTGCTCATCGCGGTCGGTGGCGGCCCGGCCGTGTTTCAGCCGCACGAAACGCGGACACTGGCCATCGGCCTGTGCCTGCTCAAGCTCGGCAAGTCGGCCGATGCGGCCGCCCGGCTGGAGAAGGCCCGCGCCCAGCACCGGCTCCGCGAGCCGTCGGGCCCCTGGGCCCACATCGAGTTCGGAAGCGCACTTCTTTTCCTTCAAGAGGCCGAAGCCGACATTCGTGTGCAGGCGAGGCCGACAGAGCCGAAGAAGTGACCCCCGTCACCCAACTCCTGGAGGCGGCGCACCGCGGCGACCGGCAGGCGGCGGCGGAGCTGCTGCCGCTGGTGTACGCCGAGCTGCGGAAGCTGGCGGCGGCGAAGCTGGCGGCCGAGAAGCCGGGGCAGACGCTCGACCCCACCGCCCTCGTCCACGAGGCGTACCTGCGGCTGGTCGGCGATCAGGCGTTCGACGGGCGGGGGCACTTCCTCGCGGCGGCGGCCGAGGCCATGCGGCGGATCCTGGTCGAGCAGGCGCGGCGGCGGAAGGCGCTCAAGCGGGGCGGCGGGGGCGGGCGGTTCGACCTCCGCGAGTCGGACCGGGTCGCCGTCTCCGACCCGGACACCGTGTTGGCGGTGGACGAGGCCCTGGTCAAACTGGAGGCGGACGACCCCGGCTCGGCGGCGGTGGCCCGCCTGCGGTTGTTCGGCGGTCTGACGGTGGAGGAGGCGGGGGACGCCCTCGGGGTCTCGCGGGCGACCGCCTTCCGCGACTGGGCGTTCGCCCGCGCCTGGCTGACCGCCGCCCTCCGTGCCGAGTGACGCCGTTGGGCCTGACGTGGAGGAGGTGCCGGCCCACTACCGTCCAGGTCTTGGGTTTGCAGATCCCGAGGGATCGAGGGCTGGAAGTGGGTCGGCGTGTGTCCGGTGCCGGTCGAGGTGCCGGCCCGGTACGCCCTCATGAACGGGGTGTGGTTCAAGGTCACGCGGGGTGTGCCTGGGCTGGTCGTGGTCACCCCCGCCGACGAGCCGGTGGTGTACCTACTGTGCGAGCCGAGTACCCGCTACTACCGCGTCATGACGCGGGCGGAATGGATGCCGGTGCTGGTCGGCGAGGTGATCTGACCGGACGCGCCGTCGGCCTGCCGGCGAGAGGGCGGGCATGTCTACCCGGGGGCGTCGCGACCGTCCGACCGACGGCAATGGAGCACGCGACCGCATGTCGCGGCCGACAAAGGACAAGCCACAAGCAATAGAACCCCGCCGCGGGCATCGCCGGGGCGGGGTTCGCTCGGTTCAAACTGTCCGGGCGGGTTAGTACCGCCGGTTGCCACCACCCCCACCGTACCCGCCGCCACCGCCACCGCCACCGCCGGCCCGCGACTCCCGCGGCTTGGCCTCGTTCACCGTCAGGTTGCGGCCCTGGAACTCGTTCATGTTCGTGCCCTGGATGGCCTCCGGGGCGCCGCTCGCCATCTCGACGAACGCGAACCCGCGGCTGCGGCCGGTGTCCCGGTCCATCACCAACTGGGCGCTCACCACCTGTCCGTATTGGCCGAACAGTTCCGTCAGGTCGGCGTCGGTGGTCCCGAACGCCAGGTTGCCGACGTACAGTTTCGTACTCACGAATCACACCTTTAGCGGCCGCGAACGGGCCGCGTGCTGAGTGCATCGCCGGCCGGTGCCGGCGATGTGGGCGGACGAATCCCCGGCACGGGTCGAACACCCGAGCGAGCGGCTTCGCGGTCCTGGTCGAGCGGTTCGGTCGCGGTCTCGGAGGTGAACTCGGAGGCGGCAGACAGGATCGGTCGGGTCAGAAGTGAAGGCTACGTCCGTCGCGGCGGGGATCTCTCGCCCCGCCTTACCTGCACTATACACGCGCCGAGGCGGTAACACCATCCCAACCGTCGGGATCCGTCAGACGTGGAGGTCAGTTCACGGTTTGCGCGGCGGTTGAGGACGGTCGAGTAGCGCCGATCGCAACTCGCTGTGGTTGTTCACAATACGTTCATCCTGCCTGGGTTAACTCCACTACTCTTGAGGGGAAATTCCTCCGGCTCCTGCTTGTGATGGTGTCGGAAACCCCTGGAAAACACGCATGTCGCCGTTCGGACCTCCGCAAACCGTGAACTGACCTCTCAGACGTGGACCGTTACCGCCGCTGGGGCTGACACCACGACTGTAGTGGGGGTGAGGAAGGTGGCGACCATCTCGGTCTGCGGGGGTGCGTAGGTGGACCCCGGGTCACCGGCCTGCGACCGCCGCTGAATGGCACGCACGGTGCCGCCGTCAGCGGGTACACAGCCCTTTTTTGGTCTGCAATGACCGCAACAACGGCATCAACGGCCGGGCCGAGATACAGGGTTTTGAAGGTGTGCCGTCATCCTGAAAAACTGCCCCCGCTCTGGCGAGCCCCGTCATCCTGCACGAATTGCACGATCAGGGGCGTTCCAAACGGGTCGGCAGAGTCTGGCCCTCGCCCGCGCCGCCAAACGCCGGCGGCGGGAGTGAGCTGATCCGGGCGGCGGGCGACGAACTGGATTCGTTCGGCGGTTCACTCTACCGCCCTTCCGCCCGGCGGGAGGCATGTGGATAATCCGGGTGGGTTGCCGTCCGCCTGATCCCCGGACGGCACGAAGCGGCCGGCGGTCGTGGGTGGTGGAGTCCCCATCCCGTCCGCCGGCCGGCCCACCTGCGGACTCCGCCACATGTCGGACTACCAGACCGAACAGGCCCTCAAGGGCTTGCGGGCCGTGCTCGCCCAACTCCGGAACGAACAAGACCGCATCCTCGACGCCCCCCCTGTCGGCCGCAGGCGTGTTCTTCGACCGCATGAGGAACAACGATCCTTCGGCCTACGACCACCCGGCGATCGTCGCCCGGTACGTCGGGGTGCCGGCCGAGGCCATCGAGCAGGTGCAGGGGGTGGAGTGGTCTAACAGTTGGGACCCGACGCACAACGGCCCGTTCTTCGTTTTCCTGACGCCCTCCTCCATCGCCCCCGTTGGCCAACTCGTTCCACACCCCGCCGGCGCGGGAGTGGTACGGGTTCCCCAATTCCCTTCCGCGATTCTTCCGCGATTCGTTCCGCGGTATCCCGTTTTCAAGGGGTTTCTTCGCATCGAATGTATGGGCTTTCAACGCGGGTGGGAGGTGGTAATATGCCTGGAATTCTAGGCAATTCGGTGTGTTTTCCGGCGGGTTTTTCGTCTTCTGAAAATCGCTAGGTCCCCGGTTCAACCCCGGGACTGCCCACTCTAGAAAATCAGGCAATTCCGAGCACCCAGATACTTGGGCTCTGCCACTCTGGAAGAGAATGTGGCAGAGAACTTCCGGTCTCACCCGGAGGGCCGCATGGCTCACCAACCCAAACCGTTCTTCCGCACCGGCCGCGGCTGGTATGTCAGCTCGGCACGCAGCAACACAAGCTGGCTCCCGGCCCACAGAATGCCGAGACCGAAAAGGTCGCCTGGGTGGCCTTCTACTCGCTCATGGTGGAGCGGGCCAAGCCCACTCCCACCGCCACACATCCCGCACACTCCGCCGCCCTGACCGTCGCCGAGGTGTTCGACAAGTTCCTGGACTGGTGCCAGAAGCACCGCTCCCCGCGGACGTACGAGTGGTCGCGGGGGCACATCCAGGCGTTCTGCGATCACCTGAAGAACGCCCTCACCACGCCCGCCGCCGATCTCCGGCCGTACCACGTGGTCGAGTGGGTGGACTCGAAGACGACGTGGGGGGCGAACCAGAAGCGGGGGGCCATCGTCGCCGTCACCCGCCCGTTCAACTGGGCGGCCAAACTCGGGTACATCCCGGTCAACCCGGTCCGCGGGGTGGAGAAGCCGAGCCCGACCAAGCGGGACAGCCGGATGACCACGGCCGACTTCGCCCGCCTGCTGTCCCACGTCAAGGACGACCCGTTCCGCGACCTGCTGACGTTCGCGTACGAGGCCGGGTGCCGCCCGCAGGAGGCCCGCCTGATCGAGGCCCGGCACCTGAAACTCGAGCAACACCGGGTGGAGATCCCGCCGGCCGAGGCCAAGGGGAAGCGGCGGTGGCGGGTGATCTACCTGTCGGACGCGGCGGCCGCCATTGTGAAGCGGCTGGCGGAGGCACGCCCGACCGGACCGCTGTTCCTGAACGCGGACGGCAACGCGTGGCGGGCGCAGGCCGTCGTCTGCCGGTTCCAGCGGCTGCTGGTGAAGCTGTCCGGGGCGGAGGCCGAACTGCCGCGGCTGCCCCGGTTCGAGCGGCGGGGGTACACCGACCCGGCGGAGCTGGCGGCGGCGCGGGCGGCCCACCAGGCGAAGCTGGTCGAGCTGCGGAAGGGGCGGGCGAAGCGGGCTCGGCAGGGGGACGTGCGGTTCGCCATGTACGACCTGCGGCACTGCTTCGCCTCGCGGAAGCTGAAGGAGGGGCACGACCCGATCACCGTGGCCGCCCTGCTCGGGCACAAGGACGGGACCATGCTGTGCCGGCATTACGAGGGCATCTCCACGGACGGCGACCACCTGCGGGCGGCGGTCGGCGGGGCGGAGCGGGAGGGCGGTGAGTCGGGCGGGTAAACTTCTCGCTCCCGGTGGAGGTCAGTCTTCGCTCTGATCAAGGCAGGGTGTCAGCTCGGTCGGGGTTCGGAGCCCCCCGGCCGTCTGACGCCAGCTCAAGCGGCTACTCCGGCTCCACGGTGCCGATCATCTCCCCGCCGTCGTCGAACACCACGATGGCGTTCCTCGCCGGGAGCGGCGGCACGCGGGGGACGGTCTTCTGCTGCTTCGGGTGGAACACCGTCTCCCCACTCTGCCCCGCCTCCCTCCGGAGCCACAGCAGTGTTAGTATCGACACAATTTGAGGGTATGAGCCGACTTCTCCCGGTCGCCTCGCGCCCCTTACGCCGGCGGCCGGGGCTGCGAAGGCGTCCCGGGTCACCTCCAGTCGGTCGTGCCGGACCCGCATTCGCCGCAGCCCCGAATTCCAACTGAGTGTCCGTCGGCCAGCCACCAAAGATTGCCCACACCGGTCCCGTGCGGGGTGTCCCGCCTGGAGGTCTTCGGCTCGACCCCGAGTCAGGCGAGCGGTCGGCGGACACCTCGTCATGCCGCCCCTTCGGCCTCCGTCGTGCTCCTCGGTTGTTTCAAGCGATGACCCCCTTCATGACCTCGCCGTGAACATCGGTCAGCCGGTAGTCGCGTCCGCCGTGTCGGTACGTGAGTTTCGTGTGGTCGATTCCCATTTGGTGCAGGATGGTGGCGTGCAGGTCGTGGACCGACTGGGGGTGGACGACGGCCGCGTTCCCGAACTCGTCGGTTTCGCCGAAGGCGACACCGCCTTTGACCCCCCCCCCGGCTAGGAACACTGTGAAGCCGTTGACGTGGTGATCGCGTCCGGATTGGGCATGGACCGCCGGGGTATGCGGGGTGCGGCCCATCTCGCCGGCCCACAGGACGATGGTGCTATCCAGTAAGCCGCGTTGCTTCAGATCGGTGATGAGCGCCGCGACGGATTGTTCGGTCACGAGGGCGTTCTTTTCATGCAGCGTTTTCAACTGGCCGTGCTGATCCCACGGCGAATTATTGCCGTCGAAACTCGGGCAGGTGATCTCGACGAAGCGCACCCCCGCCTCGACCATCCGGCGGGCACGGAGGGCTTGCGTGGCATAGTAGCGTTGATGTTCATCTTTCGAGTCCACGCCGTAGAGTTTGCGAATGTTCTCGGGTTCGCGGCTGATGTCGGCTAGTTCTGGGACTTCGGTTTGCATCCGGAAGGCGGTTTCGTAGTTGGCGATAGCCCCTTCGATGGCCTTCGATTCGGAAGTGACTTTCGAGAACTCCCCATCCTGGGCCGCGAGCAAGGCGAGCTTTCGCTTCTGCAACGCGACCGAATCAGATGCGGCGATGTTGTCCACGGGCAACCCCTTGGCGCGCATCATCGTGGCTTGCGTGTTCGCCGGCAAGAACGAACTACCGAAGTTCTCGAGGCCGCCGTTGGGCACCCAGTCGTTGTTCAGCACGACGTAGCCGGGCAGGTTGCGGTTCGCCGAACCGAGTCCGTAGTTGACCCACGCACCGAAGCTGGGCGCTTGCCCGAGACTTCGGCCCGTGTGCAACAACAAGTTGGATTGCCCGTGCAGTGGGGCTTCGCCAACCATTGAGCGGATCACGCACAACTCGTCCGCAACTTTTGCAAGATGAGGGAAGAGTTCGCTGACCCACAGGCCGCTCTTGCCTCGCTGTTTGAACTCCCACGGGCTGCCGAGCCAGACCCGTTCGGGAGACGACTGCGACCGCTTCGACACGGCCCGAGCCCCGATGGGCTGGCCTTCGTGCTTCTTGAGCATGGGCTTGTAATCGAAGGTATCGACGTGGCTCGGCCCGCCGTCCATGAAGCAGAAGATCAGGTTCTTGGCCTTGGCTTTGAGTTGCAGCACCGGTTCGGCGGAGTGAGCAAACAGACCCTGGAAAGCGAGCCAGCCGAAGCCGAGTGAGGTGCGTTGCAAGAACGCACGCCGACCGGCCAATGCGGAAACTCGACCGGGGCAATCGGAAGTGACATGTCGCATGGGAGAGTGTTCCTGGCGGTTAGCGGTAGTAGAGAAATTCTTTAGCGTTGAACATGGCGTGGCCCAGTTGCGCCCACGCTGTTTCATCCTTCAGCAGGTCGGGGCTTCCCGGCGTTCGCAAGTCTGCAAGGGCTGCAGTCCAGCGTTTCAGTTCCGCTTCGGAAGGCTCCCGAACGAAGGCGGTGAGGAACATGTGTCGGATTCGTTCCTCCTGTTTCGCGTGCGGCAGAGTCACCAGTTGTTTGCCCCAGTACGACGCCATGTGTTTCACGAACGGATCGTTCAGCAGAATCAACGCTTGAGCCGGAACATTAGTGGAATCGCGGCGGCCCGTGGGGAGTCGCAAGTCCGGCAGGTTGAAGCCGACGAGGAACTTCGGCGGATCCATGATCGACATCTGCTGATACAGCGAACGTCGACCGTTGCCGTCGAGCGGCCCCGTGTACAATCGCTTCTGGTCGTCTTGGCTGGTACGCGGTGGGAAAATCGGCCGGCCGTAAAGTTGCGGATCGAGCCTCCCGGAGACGGCCAGCAGGCTGTCACGCAACGCCTCGGCTTCGAGCCGCCGGGTCGGGTAATGGTGAAGAAGGCGGTTGCCCGGATCGCGGGTGCGGCTCTCCGGATTCACTTGGCCAGACTGCCGGAACGTCTGCGAGAGGACCAGACGACGAACCAGTGCCTTGGTGGACCAACCTTCACGCACGAATTCCTTTGACAGGAAATCCAGTAACTCGGGGTGCGTTGGCCGTTCGCCCAGACGTCCAAAATCGTCCGGCGTGGCGACGATCCCGGTGCCCATCACCCACTGCCAAACGCGATTGGAATAAACACGAGCCGTGAGCGGATGATCGGCTTGCAACAACGAATCCGCGAGTTCCAACCGTCCGCTGCCCGTGCTCGTGGCGACTTTGTGCCGACCGGCGAACATGCTCAGAAAGTCCGGCGGCACCATCTCCGAGACGACATCCACATTGCCGCGGACGTTGAACGCATAGGAGGCCTTGGCGGTGTCCCGTTCGTCGAGGCTATTCACCGTGCGGGGGAAGGCGATGGCGCTTTCGACTTGGCGATACTCGGCCAGCAACTTCGCCAAGGGGCCATCCTTCGCGACGGAGTTGGGAAGCAACTTGTTGGTCAGCATCCAGTTGAGAAGTTGATGATCGCCGGGCTGACTCTTGCCGTCGCACCAGCGGAGGACGGCGTCGGTCATCCAGGTCGTCAGGCGTTGCTGGGCTTCTTCCCGTGTCTTCGGTGGGCTTCCCGCATACAAGCCGGCGAAGGCGTCGAGCATGTCGAGGGGCGTGCCGCCGACATCGTGGGTCGAGATGCCCGTGATGCTCATCCAGCTTCGCTTGTTGTAACCGAAGTCGTTATTGGGCAGGCCGGGAGCGATGCCGGTACGGGGGGGGAAGTTCGGGTTCAACGACGACGTGGCGAAGTCGTAAGTGATCCGGGTGACGCCGTTACTCCGCGCTCGATCGGAGACGGTGGACCAGACCGGATCGTCCCGGTTCAAGAACGCCACGACCTCGCTTTGGAACGCATTTTCGGGGAACTGGAGATAACCGCTGAATTGGCCGCCGGCGAGATGCAGGCTGACATGCTGACCAGGCACCAGGTGATCCGGTGGCATCCGCAACGCACCGGGGAACTTCGAGGAAAGGGCGTGCGTGTGAAGTCCGAGCGGCAACAGGCGGGTAAACACGCCTTCGCCTTCAAGGCTGATGAGCGGCGTGCCGTCGGTCACGAGGCCGGTGCGGATGCCGTCGCCTTCGGTCACCCAACCTGCTGGGAGTTTACGATTGGCAAAGTCGGCGATCGGCGTGAAGTTCTTGTTGTGCGCCTGACGTTGCTCACGCACCGTTCGCCATTCCGTGACGAGTTCGTTCCAAGTCTTCGCCACGTCAATACTGGGAGACTGCAACTTCCATAGCGGGTAGTCGATCTGATCCAACGTTACCTTGGCGTCCTTCGCGGGCAGCACCTTCTCCCATTTGTTCGCGGCCCAGGCGTCCGGTTGATCGGCTGATTTGCGCCAGGCCTTGCTGATCTCACGGCGAATCTCCTCACGGAGTTGCTCCAGTTTTAGGATGACCACATCGTTCTTTGCCGGCGCATCGACGACACGGGATCTCCACCGTGGCGTCATAAAGACAGCCCCGAGGGCGTAGTAATCCCGTTGCGAGACCGCTTCAAGTTTATGATCGTGACACCGCGAACAGGCGACCGTGGTGGCGAGGAATGCCTTCGAGAAGACTTCGATTTTATTGTTCACCATTTCCTGATGCACGCCGTTGAAATCGAGGCTGGACCCGTGGCGATGCTCCCCCATGTGGTAGAACATCGGCCCGATCAGGCTCTCGTTGAGGCCCAATTCCGTGTTGATGCGTGGCTTCGCAAGGAGATCGCCAGCAAGTTGTTCGCGCAGAAACTGATCAAACTTGATGTCGCCGTTGAACGCCCGGATCAAGTAATCGCGGTACTCGTGCGACCCCTTGGCCGGGTTGTCCCACTCGTAACCGTAGGTGTCCGTGTAGCGGACGACATCCATCCAGTGGCGGGCGAATCGCTCCCCGAAGTGCGGTGAGGCCAGCAGTTCATCGACCAGCTTTTCGTAAGCGCGATTCGGGTCTTTCTTCGATTCCGCCAGGAACCTCTCCCGCAGTGTCGTGGAAGGCGGCAAACCGGTGAGCACGAACGAGAGCCGACGCAGCAGCACTTCCGGTTCCGCCATCGGTGCGGGCTTTAGCTTCGCCGCTTCCAGACCTTGAAAAATGAAGGCATCGAACGGTTCGCGGGACCAGGTCGCATCGCTGACTTTCGGAGCCACGACCACCGCAGGTGATTTCAAACTCCACCAGTCCAACCGCTTGCGAAACTCCACTTCCCAGTTCGCGGCGGGTTTGGCCACCGTCGCCGACTCGTTGCGAGAATCGATGGCCCCATCGCGCACCCAGGTGACCAAAGTCTCGACGTCCTGCGGGGTAAGTTGTTTCTTGGGCGGCATCTGGAAGTCTTTATCTTGATACCGCACCGCCTTGATCAGCAGGCTTTCGTCGGGCTTGCCCGCTACTAACGTAGGCCCCGAATCAGCTCCGTTGGCCCAGCCACTCCGGCTGTCGAGCCGCGGGTGCCGTTGCCCCGATCCCCGAGTTTACGCTGCAATTGCAGGTGTTTTGGTTTCTCGCGGTCGGTAACTCACCTCTTTCGGGAGTGGCTGAGCGTGTAGGTACGCTGCATAGGCTTGCTCCCAAACTTTGCTGAGGACCAGCACCCGCAAGTCCACGATCACCTGCCCGCCGTCAATTCCCCACGTCATCCCCGACCGCTTCAGGCGCTGGGTGAACACCGTCTTACACGCCGCCTCCGTCACTCCACTGCCGATCGGCAGACGCACCTTCCGGCACGCCGCGTAATTCATCCACCGGGCGTGACGACGCAGGTACCGATACGCCTTCCCGTACTCCTGCTTCCGGCCCCGCGTCATCTTCCGCCGGTTCTCCTGTTGCGTTGCCGACCGCAGGATGTTCGCCACCCCGCCTCTCCGGTCCCGCAGCCAGTGACGCATCCGACGGTACCAGGACCACGCCAGCGGCGATTCCCCGAACAACGACTCGGCCATCGTCCACAGGTGCGTGCAGGCGTGGAAGAAGTCGAGCGTCCACTGCCACGCCAACACGCGGCCCGGCCGCCACGGGTCGGTCATCCGCGACAGCACCCGGCGGAAGAACTGCTGGGGGTGATGCCCGCCGTCGCTGAGGTACTGCAACCGGGGACACGTCTGGCCCCGTCCGTGACACGCGGTCAGTACGGCCGTCAGCATCGCCGTCATCTGAGCCGTCAGACGGTGCTGGCCGGGTTCGGGCATCTGACCGAGGTACACGGTGCCGAGCCGCTTTCCCCGGCGGTCGTGGACCGACACCGTGCCCGTCGCGGCCTCCTGGTATCCCCGGTCGCGGATCGGAACCATCA
>JANNQE010000458.1:0-6512 GCA_031441625.1 Planctomycetia bacterium | reverse complement strand
GTCGCAACAGCTTGCCAAGGTTGAGTTTGGGCAGGATTCGCCTCGCTATGCGGCGTCATTTGCCCAAATTGTCACGCCGCCGCAAGTCTTGTTCTGGCAGGCGATTACGCCCTGATGGCGGGTACTACCCGCGCTGTAGTGTTAGGGACAGAATGGCACAACCGCACCGGCCGCACCATGTCGGCAGGTGTGGCCGGTGCGGTCGCTGCGTGATCGGAGTAGCCTACTCGTCGTCCCCTTCGACCACGCGGTAGGCGGTCATGGTGACCGACCGCCCCTCCCGCACGACCACCCCTTCCAAAGTGATCGACCCGCCGAGGTAGTCGCGGAGCGTTGAGATGGCGATGAAGGCAGCATTCCCCTTCACCCGCCGCCGCGACCCCGGCAACTTCAGGTGGAACTCGTTCTTGCCGATATCCAGTGCTTCGAGCCGTCCGGTGAGCGACTCGAACTCTTGGGTGGTGGTGCGGCGACGGCCGAGCAGGCGGTCGAGCCGGTCGGCCGTGTCCGGGGTGAACTTTACGGTTGGCTTCGGTTGATGCTGGGTGTCGTACGCCGTGACCTCGATGGTCTCCACGTCGCGGTCGAGTATCCGAGCTAGCTCGCGGCACACCTGGATCGCCCCGATGCTGACGCCCTCCGCCCGATCTGGGGCGTGGACGACCGACAACAGGACGACGAACCGGTCGAGGACGGCTTGGGTATCTAGGTCGGCCCCCCGTGAGGGGAGTGAGGCGGGGATGAGATAACTCCCTACCTCCGCCGGGGCGACGTCCAAAGCGGCCGCTTCGCGGAGCGCTTTCGGTAGACCGATCAGGTCGGTGAAGTTCGGGTTGACCCCATCCTTGACGTCACGGGCGGCGTGATAGACGAGGTCTTGTTTCAGGTCGATGACGCGGCTGAGGGTGCGGGCGTGCAGGGTACACCCGTGCCCTTTCGGCACCAGCCGGGTGACGACGCGGGGGTCCTGGTCCGGGACGGAGCCGACGGAGAAGTCCAGTTCGGGCTCATCGGGTTTTTGATCCCGGAGCCACTTGGGGATGAACGCGATCGGTTGTGGTTCAGGCATCGCGGTATCCCTCCAGCCAGGTCTTCGCACCGGCTTCAATGGTCTCCAGGAAGGTACGCCCGGCGTCCTGTCGGGTGGCCTGCGGCGAAGGGTTTGGCCCTGTGATCCCCGTCCGCTCCGGGTGAAAAAGCGTCCCACTCAGAAGGGTATTGCAGCTTCTGTAGATGCTCAGCGCCTGGGAATTCGAGGCGTGCAGTGCCAGCCGGCCGTCGCACCCGTGGTCGATACTCTCTTTGACCGCGTAGGCCAAGAGCGCTTTGCCAACGCCCTTGTGCCGGCGCGACCACAGGGGCGTGTCGAGGTTGCCGGGGAAGCTGCCCAGGTGCTCGACGTAGACGGCGTTAGTGCCGGCCGCGGCGACGCTCGGGACGTCGTGCCACAGGCTGACGAAGCCGACGATCCGCTCGCCGAGCCAGCCGACGTGCATCCGCCGCCGGGCGACCTCCGGTTTGGCGGACAGGCACCAGTCCCACGGCGACCACCGGCTCCAGTCGGGAGGGGCCGACTGGTCGATTTTGTGGTGCTCTTCGACCGCCCCGCTCATCCGCTTCCAGACGGACTGGAAGTACGTCTTCGCCCGCTGGTCGGCGGGTCGGATGTCGAGCGCGAACGGCCGGTCGGACGGGTCGAGAACGGCGAACGTGTATGTGGCGGCCGGTGTACTCATTGCGTGACGGCATCTCCGGTCGCACTCTTTCCTTCCAAGTTATCAACCAGCCCGTCGAGCGCCAGCCGGAGTTGCTGCGAGGATTTTTGCCAGGCGGCGACGGCCTGGGCGAGTGTCTCTCGGGTTGCCGCCTTCCCGCTTCCATCGGTTCGGACGTACAGCGGGATGTTCAGGTTCGCGTGGTTGGCGCGGATCTCGTCCCGCGTGGCCACCTTGCAGAACCCGTTCACGTCCTTGAAGTCGCGGTATGCAGCGACGATCCGCCCCAGGTGATCCGGCATGAGGAAGCTCTGGCTCCGCTCGCGGGTGACTTCGTCCACCGCGTTAATGAACAACACTCGGTCCCGCCGGGCCTTCGGCTTGCCCGTTCGGCAGACGAGGATGCACGCCTCCATCGGCGAGCCATAGAAGAGGTTCGGCCCGAGGCCCAGCACGCACTCGACGAGGTCCGCTTCGAGCAACTTCTCCCGCATGGCTTGCTCCTCGTCGCGGAACAGCACGCCGTGCGGGAAGAGGATCGAGCAGCGGCCGGTCTTCGGCTTCAGGCTGGCGACAATGTGCTGGAGGAAGGCGTAGTCGGCCCGGCCTTGCGGCGGAGTGCCGAGTGTGTTTCGGCCGTAGGGGTCGGCTTCCCACTTGGCCCGGTCCCACTTCTTGATGCTGTAGGGCGGGTTGGCCAGGATCACGTCGAACTGGCGGACGCGGTCGGCTTCGAGGAACTTCGGCTCGGAGAGCGTGTCACCGCGTGCGACGGCGAAATCGTCCAACCCGTGCAGGAACAGGTTCATCCGGGCGATGGCACTTGTGATCAGGTTCAGTTCCTGGCCGTAGAGCTTGAGCGTGCGGTATTCGAGTTTCTGCCGCCGCAGATGGGCGACGCACGAGAGGAGCATACCGCCGGTGCCACAGGTCGGGTCGTAGACGCTCTCGCCCGGCTGCGGCTGCATCATCTCCGTCATCAAGTGGACGACGGTGCGGTTGGTGTAGAATTCGGCGGCGGTGTGCCCGGAGTCGTCCGCGAACTTCTTGATGAGGTATTCGTAGCCCTGGCCAAACTCGTCCTCGGGCAGGTTGGCGATGGAGAGCGTGCGGGTCGAGAAGTGCTCGATCAGGTCCGTGAGGGTCTTGTCCGGCAGCCGCTCTTTGTTCGTCCAACCGGCGTCGCCGAACACGCCGAACAACTGGTCCGGGTTGGCCTGCGCGATGGCCCGCGTGGCGGCTTGAAGCGCCTTGCCGACATCGGTGGTCGTTTTGCGGATGTCGGCCCAATGAGCGCCGTCCGGGATCTGGAAGCGGTGGTTCTCGGGGAAGTCAACGAAGTCACTGCCGAGCTTCGTGCGAGCGGCGGCGAGTTCCTCGTCGAACACGTCCGAGAGCCGCTTCAGAAAGAGCAGCGGAAAGATGAACTGCTTGTAGTCGCCGGCGTCGATGTTGCCGCGGAGGTAGGTGGCCGCGCCCCACAGGTAGCTTTCGAGTTCGGTCTGGCTGATGTGCGGCACGGTTACGCCCCCTCAGTGAGCAGGCCATTTGCCTTCAGCAGTTCGGCGAGCCGATCCTCGGCGGCGTAGGCCGCGGCAAGGGACTCCTTCAGCCGGGCGAGGCTCTCGGCCACGGTGGGAACGGTGTGCGTCTGCGGCGGCTCGACGTAAAGCGAGATGTTCAGGTTGCCGCCGTGCTCTGTCAGGATGTCGTCGAGGGCGACGACCTTCGCCTCACCGGGCGCGTCCTCGTACTTCTTGACCAACTCGTAGATGCGCTCGGCGTGTGCGGGCAGCAGTTCGTTCTGGTTCCGCCCCTTCTTGAAGAGCCGCGAGGCATCGACGAACAGCACCTTCCGCTTGTGCGCTTCGGGCTTGCGGGCGCGGAAGATCAGGATGCAGGCGGCCAGCCCGGTGCCGTAGAAGAGGTTCGCCCCGAGGCCGATGACCGCGTCGAGCTGGGCCATCTCCAGCAGCTTCTTGCGGATCTTCCCTTCGGCGGCCATGCGGAAGAGCGCGCCGTGCGGCAGCACCACGGCCATACGGCCGGTGCGCGGGTGCATGCTGGAAAGCGTGTGCTGCACCCAGGCGTAGTCGCCCGACTTTTGCGGCGGTGTACCCGCGATGTTCCGCTTGAACGGGTCGGCCTCCCACTCGTCCACGCCCCACTTCTCCAGCGAGAACGGCGGGTTGGCGATGACACAGTCGAACTTCATGAGCGAGTCGGCATCGAGAAACTTCGGTTCGCGGAGCGTGTCGCCGCGGGCGACCTTGAAGTCTTCGATCTCGTGGAGCAGGAGGTTCATCCGTGAGATGCCGGAGGTGGTGAGGTTCTTCTCCTGGCCATAGAGCTTGCCCAAGAGCGTCTGCACGTTGCCGCCGGCGTCGCGGACGTGTTGCACGGCGGAGAGAAGCATGCCGCCGGTCCCGCAGGCCGGGTCGTAGATCGTCTCGCCGCCGCGGGGGTTCAACAACCGGACCATCAGGTTGACCACGGGACGCGGGGTATAGAACTCGCCCGCCTTCTTGTTGGCCTTGTCGGCGAACTGCTTGATGAGGAACTCGTAGGCGTTGCCGAGGGCGTCGGCCTTCACGGCCTTGATCGACAGCGGGATCTCCGAGAAGTGTTCCAGCAGGTCGATGAGGAGTTGGTCGGAGAGCCGCTCCTTGTTCGCCCAGGCCGCGTCGCCAAAGATGCCGAAGAGAGTGCCGGGGTTGGCTTGTTCGATTTCGCGGAGCGCGGACTGGAGCGCCGCGCCCACGTCGGTCGTCGTCTTGCGGACGTGCTCCCAGTGGCATCCGTCCGGGATCTGGAAGCGGTGGTTCTCCGGGAAGTCGATGAAGTCCTCTTCAAACCCTTCCCGGGCCTTCTCGACCTCCTCGTCGTACACGTCCGACACGCGCTTGAAGAACAGCAGCGGGAAGATGTAGGTCTTGAAGTCGGCCGCATCGACCGGCCCGCGCAGGATGTTCGCCGCCTCCCAGAGATGGCTACACAGGTCCGTAAAATCCATCGGTTCGTTCGGCATGTCCTGACCTCTGCTTCTCGGCTCGATTGAGACGCCGACAAGCCGAACCCCACAGAGAGGGGTAGTCGGAGGGGCAGCGTACGGACGGCGGAACCTTCGGACACCCGGCCGACGCCCGTTTCGTTGTGGCCGTCGATGCGATCAGCGCCGGGAGAGCCGCAGCGTGCGGGTGCGTTTGGTGCGACGGTGGGTGAGCGTGAACCCGCGGTCGGCCACGAACTCGGTCAGCGCCGCCACCTTCGGCCCCGGACAGGTGGGCACGAACGCATACAGCCGGTGCCGCTCGCCGAAGGCGTTCAACGCGTCGCCCAACTGGTGCGAAGTGCCCTCCCACCCGTCCGCCGGCAGCTCGGCCAGCCACTTCAACAGCAGCGTGCGGAACCGGGCGTCGGCGAGCTGGCGACGGTCGGCGAGCATGGGAAGGCACTCGGGGCGGGTGACAAGAGAAAGTGTGTCGGTAGTGCCGCCTGTTCGCTGTGGGGGGTGTTCCATTCTTCCCCCGGAAGGACCCGCGATCATCCGGCATCTGCGGTGATTTTGAGGAACGAACTTGGCACTACCCACTTGGGATGTTTTTCGCACTTCGTGGCGGACGAGAGGGCGCGGGGTTGCTGTCGTGGGTGCGGGGGTCGTAAGCCCCCGACGACACCGGCCCTCGCCCCTCACTCGGAGCAGACCATGACCCGCACGAACGCCTTCACCGCCCTGAGCCTGCAAACCCTCGAGTCCCGCGAGAACCCGAGCGGGAACGTGACCGCCACCCTCATCGGCGGCCAATTGAAGATCGAAGGGGACGACTTCGGCAACGACATCCGCGTCGCCCAGAACGCCACCAGCGTCACCGTCACCGGCCGCAACGGGACGACCGTGAACGGGTTCGCCTCGGTGCGGTTCGGGGCCACCTCGCTGGAGAAGGCCGAGATCAAGATGAACGGTGGGAACGACGTGCTCGCCATCGCCCGCCTGGTGACGAGCGGCGACCAAGTGATCGAGCTGGGCGACGGGAATGACCGCGTCAACCTGACCGGCGACGTGACCGGCACGCTGGTCGCGGTGATCGGCGGGCAGGGTGACGACACCGTCACCGGCACCAACCTGACCTCCGCCGGCGACATGAATTTCCAACTGGAAGACGGCATCGGCCGGGTGACGCTGACCAACGCCAACCTGCTCAAGAGCCTGACCGTCAGCACGAAGGACGCAGCCGACGTGATCACCGCCAGCGGGCTGACCGTGGGCGAGGACTTTAGCATCGAGACGGCCCTGGGCAACGACCGCGTCACCCTGAACGGGGTGAACGTCGGCCGCGGGTTCAGCATGAGCACCGACCTGGGCGCGGACGTCGTCAGCCTGTCCGCCTTCACCGCTGCCAACGCCGAGATCCAGACGGGCGACGGGAACGACACCGTCACCCTGAGCGGGGTGAGCGTGACCGAGAATTTCACCCTCAACACCGACAGCGGGAACGACACCGTCACCGCCCAGGTGTCGGCCGGCAAAGACCTGGTGTTGAACGGCGGCGACGGGTTCGACACGCTGACCGACAACGGCTTCTTCGGCCTGGAGAAGACGGACGTGATCGAGTTCGAAGTGATCCAGTGACCGCGGTGCCGAACGCGAACGGGGTGTTCGACAGGCGCTCGGCCAGCAGCAGGATCTCCGCCCAGCCCGTGCGCGCGGGCTCGTCATCGAGCACTGCCTGGGGCGCATTCGCGTGGCCGGTCCAGGCGAGCAACGCGGGATTCGATTCGCCGGCCGTCTGGCGGACG
>JANNQE010000457.1:0-4789 GCA_031441625.1 Planctomycetia bacterium | reverse complement strand
ATTTGGGGGGCCCCCCACCCCCTTGCGGGGCATGGCACCCGACTCTCGGAGAGTGCCGGCCACCCTACCGCTACAACGAATACAGCACCGCGGCCGCCGCCAGCCGGCGGGCGCTGTCCGGGTTGTGCCCCAGGCAGTCGGTGCTCTTGTGGTTCTCCAGCGCGCACCCGATGTCGTACTTGCTGTAAATGATCGCCCAGCGGCCGTCCACCTTGATGCCCTCGAGCGCCGGCGGCAGCTTCTCGAAACCGGCGTCGTTGCCCTCCTTCGCCGTGCCCGCCTTCTCCCGCCGGTCCACCAGGTCGATCTTCTTCCCGTTCAGCTTCTCCGAATAGAGCGCGTCGTCGGCCGGGATCGCTTCCAGTTTGGAATCGGGGAACACCTTCGCCGCGAACGCCCTGAACGCCTTGTCGAACGGCTCGCTCCCGCAGCACGCATCGGCCAGCAGCACCCCGCCGCTTTGCAGGTTCGCCCGGATGTTCTCGACGCCCTCGTCGTCGATGGTGAACGCCTTCTTGCCGTGCGCGTACAGGAACTTGAACTTGAACAACTCCGGGTCGGCCGGTGCCAGGCTTTCCGTCTTCAGGCTCACGTCGAGTTTGGCACTCTCCCGCAGGTGGTTCATCAGGTTCCGCATGGCCGACTTCGCCGGCGGCTCCTCGCCGATCTTCAGTTGCACCGGCTGCACGAACCCGCGGGGCGGGTTCTTCGCTTCCTTGTCGTCGGCCAGCTTGCGTGTCTGCAATCGCTGCTTCGGAGGTTCCTTGCCGGTGGCGTAGGCGATCACGTTCGCGGCCAACTGGAACGCCTTCTCACCGCGGGTCTTCGCCTCGGTCCCCGGCTTCGGCATGAACCGCGTCTCCTCCCAATACCCGGCGAGCGGCTCGGGGCTGAACACCAGCACCGTGCGACAGCCCACGTCGAGGCACTCCAACTTCGGGAACTCGGTCGGTGGAACCAGGAAGTGCGACTTCCAGATGGCGTGCTCGGGCGACACCGCCTTCAACTCGTTCCCGCGGAACAACCGCCCGACGAGATTGCGGAACTCCTCGGCGAACTCCTTGCTCCCGCAGCACGCCTCGGCGACGACGAACCCGCCCTCTTCCAGATACTTCTTGAGCAGCTTCTCCTGCTGCCCCGTCAGAACCGGGGCGTTGTGCCCGGTGATGTACAGGATGGGCGTCTGCACCAGCGTGCCGGCCTCGACCAGGATCTCGGCGTCCGAGAACTCCTTCCGCCGCGGGTCGTAGGTCTGCCACCCCAGGGGCAGGTTCTTGAACAGCTCGCGGCTGGCGTACTCGGTCAGGCTGCGGGCGTCGTTGTGCTTGCGGTTCCAGTCGAGCAGGCCGTTCTTCGATCCGGTTTCCGTCAGCAACTTGCCGTCCATCTTCGCCGGCCCGTGCGCCATCTTGGAAATCAGCACCGGGCTACGGCCCTTGCTCAGGAAGAGGAGCGCGAAGCTGGTGGAGATGACGTTCACCCCCTTGAAGTCGTCCTCGTCGTTGGCCGACCACGAGCCTTCGGGCAGCTTCTGCCCCTTCACCAGGAAGTCACACCCCTCGCGGTACCAGTCGGCCTTGCCGATGAACCGCTGACCCGACAGCCGCCCCACCCGCTCGATGCCGTACACGTTGTAGAAGGTGCTCTTGGCCGCCTCCGCCTTGTCGAACGCGAACTTGTTGCCGATCCAGTTCATCCCCTTGCGGACGGCCTCGTTCTCGGGGTAGACGCCGCAGTTGCTCGCCACGCCGGTGTCGGCGTTCAGCCCCTGCCCGCTCTCCTCCAGGCCCATGCGGGCGATGAGCAGCCCGCACACGCCGGCCGTCGTCATGGTGAAGCTGCCCGAGCGGTCGATCTCCGTGTAGCTCCAACTGCCGGTGTCCTTCGTCTCGGAGATTTGCGACTCCGTATACAGCTTGAGCAGTTGCTTCCACTCGTCGTCGGGCACCTTCACCCCGCACTGCTTGGCAGCGTACAGGCCGAGCAGGGCGTACTGCGTGTTCGACGCATCGGGCCGCTGGATGTTCGCGTCCGGGTAGCTCCAGCCGACGATCTTGCCGCCCCGCCGCACGGCCGTCTTGAGCAGCCAGTCGGTGTTCTTCTGCACCCGGTCGAGGTCTTTCGGGTCGCGGAGTTCGGCGAAGCAGAGGTTGGCCAGTGCCACCACGTACGTCTTCTGCGGCTCCATCTTCCGCATGTATTCCAGCGGTTTCGCCACCGCGTCGTCCGTCGCCTTTACCCCGCAATTGAGCAGCGCGAGCGTGGCCAGCGCCGTGATGCCCCCCTTCATGCTCGTCAGCGAGGTGATGACGAAGCTCTCCCAGTGGGTGTCCTTGTCCCAGTTCTTCCGGAGGTATCCGACACCCTGGTCGATGGCCTTGTTCACCGCCTGCACGTCCTTCAAGTCCGGATCGACCGGCGGGGCGGCGACGGCCGGCGCGGTGGTGAAGAGGAGTGCGAGGAGGGCGGCGGGAAGCGCGAGGCGGGCCATGACAGGACTCCCGGTGCAGGGGCATGAGTCCCGAAGGGACGACAGCCAATAGCCCAGGGCGCAAGCCCTGGGGAACCGAATCCGAACCCAGGGCTTGCGCCCTGGGCTATTGGCTGTCGTCCCTTCGGGACTCAGGAATGGAACTGTGCCACGGGGCGACGTGTTGGCGGCTCAACTGTCTTCCAAATAAAACAGCACGTCGGCCAACTCCCCGCACGCGGTCTTGGCGTCGGCCCACCGCCCTTCGGCGACGGCCGTGCGGACCTTGCCGGCCAACTTGTCTAACTCGGCCTGGTCTTCGCTCGACGCATTCGCCCGGATGCGGTCCACCTTCGCCAGCAGCGACTCGGCCTGCGCCGACTCGCGGGAGCCTTCGGCGACGGCCGGTTGCGGGGTCATCGCGCTGATCCGCGAATGCGTCTGCGGCACCTGCTCGGACGGCTCCGGGGCCGACTCCATCTCCTCGTCGTCCTCGTCCACCGCGAACGGGTCGCCGTCGTCATCCTCGTCGTCGTCATCCTCGTCCTCGTCTTCACCGAACGGGATCGACTCGTCGAACAGGCCGTCGGCTTCGTCTTCCAGATCCTCCTCGTCGCCGATGATGTCGGTCACGCTCATCGGGTCGCCTTCGCCCTCCTCCCCTTCGCTCCACGTCGGGTTCGCCCACATGCGGTCGAGCCGCTGCTGGGCGGCCTGCCTCTCCTCCACCGCGAACCGGGCCATCGCGTTCTCGATGGTCACCTGCTTCAGCATCCCGGTCGCCTTCTCGCGGGCACCCACCTTCAGCGTGCCGTCGAGCGTCAGGTCCATTTGCACGACGATCTGGTTGCCGGCGGGCACGCGGGCCAGCCCTTCTACCAGGAATTTGCCGACGCGGTGGTTCCGCCGCACGTCCCCGCTCTCCCCCTGGAAGACGTCGATCTCGACCGTCGGCTGGCTGTCCGACACGGTGCAAAAGACTTCGCTCCGCGAGGCCGGCAGTGGGGTGTTGCGGGTGATGATGGGGGTGAACTTGAACTCGTTCGCGTGCAGCGAGAACGACTGCGGGATTTCCAAACTCTTGATGCCGATGCTGTGCGGGGTGATGTCCACCAGCACCGCGCCGACGCTCTCGCCGGCGATGATGCCCGCCTGCACGGCCGCGCCGAGGGCCACGCACAGGTCCGGGTGGACCTCGCGGTGGGCCGGCTGGCCGAGCCGCTCTTCGAGCAGCCGGGCGATCATCGGCGTGCGGGTGCTGCCGCCCACCAGCACCACCTGCTTGATCTCTGCGGCGGTCAGTTTGGCGTCGTCGAGCGCCTTCTGCACGCACTGCATCGTGCGATCAATCAGCGGGGCGATGAGCGCTTCGAACTCACTCCGCCCGACCTCTTGGGAGAGGTGCAGGGGCACGCCGTCCTTCTCCGCGATGAACTCCTCCTCGATCTTGGCGAAGGCGTGATCGGACAGGTGTTTCTTGGCGTTCTCGGCGGCCCGCAGCAGCCGCGCGCGGGTCGACTTGTTCGCCCGCAGGTCCACGCCGTACAGCTTCTCGAACTCGTCCGCCACGCTGTTCAGGAACAGTTCGTCGAAGTCGTCCCCGCCGAGTTGCGTGTCACCGTGGCTGCTCAGCACCTCGAACACGCCGCCCTCGGCGCTCAGCACGCTCACGTCGAACGTGCCGCCGCCCAGGTCGTACACGAGGAACTTCTCGTTCCCGCTCGGGTCGGGCGTGTACGTGAGCGCCGCGGCGGTCGGCTCGTTGATGATCCGCACCACTTCCAGCCCGGCCAGTTGCCCGGCCTCGCGGGTGGCCTGCCGCTGGGTGTCGTTGAAGTACGCCGGCACCGTGATGACGGCCTTGTTCACCGGCTTGCCCAGGTCCTTCTCGGCCGCTTCCTTCAGCCGGCGGAGGATCATGGCCGACAGTTCCTGCGGGCGGAACTGCTGGTCGCCGAGCGGCACTTTCACGTCCTGGCCCATCTTCCGCTTGATGGACTTGATGGTGCGATCCGGGACGAGCACGTACTGGTTGCGGGCCGGCTTGCCGACGAGCAGCTTGCCGTCGTCGGCCAGCCCGACGACGGACGGCAGGATGGGGTCGCCGTCCACCGCGATCACCCGCGGGCGGCCGTTCTCCACCACCGCCACTTCACTGTTGGTCGTGCCCAGGTCGATGCCGACGATCACGTCTGCCATGGGGAATCTCGCCGCCAAAGGGTCGTGCCGAATCTGAGAGGAATTGTACGCTCAAAGGGCCGGTTGGGTTCAGGGAGTCCACCAAACGGGACACGGATGAAGAGGATGAAGGCAGGGATG
>JANNQE010000456.1:0-5190 GCA_031441625.1 Planctomycetia bacterium | reverse complement strand
GAAGCCCTGGGTCGCTGTGGGAAGAAGGAATCCGCCCCGGAGGGGCCGGCCTCGGTTCGGTACGCCGGCCCCTCCGGGGCGGGGTGAATGGGTGGTGATCTCACCCAGGGCTTCCGCCCTGGGCTACATCCGACGGCCGCTCCGCGGCGTGGGAGCAGACAATGGCCGACGCGACGACCAAGAGCCTGAGAGTGGTGGTGGTGACACCGGAAAGGGCCGTGCTCGACGAGCCGGCCGACATGGTGGTGCTGCCCATGTTCGACGGCGAGCGCGGGGTGCTGGCCGGGCACGCGCCGTTCGTCGGCCAACTCGGGCCGGGCGAACTGCGGATCAAATCCGGGACCACGGTGAAGCGGTTCTTCATCGACGGCGGGTTCGCCCAGGTGACGGGAGCGGTGGTGAACGTGCTGACCGCCCGCGCCATCCCGTCCGACAAGCTGACTCCCGACAGCGCGGCCACCGCCCGCACCACCGCCGAAGCGCTGCCCGTCACGAACGGCGTGGAACGCGAGACCCGCACGAAGGCCGTCGCCCGCGCACAAGGCATGGCGAAAGTAGCGGCCAAGAACGCCGTGGCGTAAGCCGGCGATACTGACAACACCCACGCCGGCCCCGGACTCGTTCGGGGCTGGCGGTTTTTTATGACCCGCCCGGTACGCCCCGTTGGCGATGCCCGGCCCATAATTCGCGGCCTTCCGGTTCCGGTCGCACCATTTTTCAAGTATGCTCGGACCGCCCCCGTGAGGCCGTTGCATGCCCGAGCCGTCTCCCGACGATGCGACGCGGTTCACCCCGCCGGCCGATTCGCCCACATACACCTTCAACCGCTCGCCCGACGCCACCCCGCCGGCCGCCGACGCCACCGGCCTCTACACCCCGCCTAACAGCGCCCCGAGTGACGTGAGCGTCGGCACCGCCTTGGGCGACTACGAACTCCTCGCCGAGATCGCCCGCGGCGGCATGGGGGTAGTGTACAAGGCGCGTCAGGGGAAGCTGAACCGGGTCGTCGCCCTCAAGGTGAACCGCGCCGGCCAGATGGCGTCCGCCGCCGAGGTGCAGCGGTTCCAGGTGGAGGCGGAGGCGGCGGCCAAGCTCGACCACCCGCACATCGTGCCGGTGTACGAGGTGGGCGAGGCGAGCGGGCACCAGTTCATCGCCATGGCGTTCGTCGAGGGGCGGAGCCTGGGAGAGCGGGTGCGGGCCGGCCCGTTGCCCCCCCGCGAGGCGGCCCAACTCCTTCGCCACGTCGCCGACGCCGTCGCCTACGCCCACTCCCGCGGGGTCGTCCACCGCGACCTGAAGCCGGGTAACATTTTGATGGACGCGAGCGGGCAGCCGCGGGTGACCGACTTCGGGCTGGCCAAGAGCGCCGACGCCGACAGCAGCCTGACCCAGGCTGGGCAGGTGATGGGCACCCCGAACTTCATGCCGCCCGAACAGGCGGAAGGGAAGAACGACGAGGTCGGCCCGCTGGCCGACGTGTACTCCCTCGGGGCGACGTTGTACTGCCTGCTGACCGGCCGCCCGCCGTTCCAGGCGGCGAGCGTGATCGAGACGCTGAAACAAGTCGTCGAGCGGGAGCCGGCCGCCCCGCACCACCTGAACCCCGCCGTGGATCGCGACCTGGACACGGTGTGTTTGAAGTGTTTGCAGAAGCGGCCCGACCGCCGCTACCTGTCGGCGGCGGCGCTGGCGGAGGACTTGCAACGGTATCTCGACCGCCGGCCGATCCTCGCTCGGCCGGTCGGGGTGGTCGAGAAGGCGGTGCGGTGGGCGCGGCGGAACCCGCTGCCGGCGGCGTCCGTGGCCGTCGTCGTGACCGCCTTCCTGGTCGCCTTCACCTTGGTGTCGGGCAGCTACGTGCAGGCCGAGCGGGCACGGGAGGACGAGGCCACCCAGCGGCAGGCGGCCGAGCGGAAGGAGAAGGCGGAGCGGTGGGAACGGTACCGGGCGAACATGATCGCCGCCGGCGGGGCGATGCAACTGCACAACGTGACCGCCGCCCGGAACGCGCTCGACGCCGCACCGGAGGAGCACCGCAACTGGGAGTGGCGGTACTTGCACAACCAACTCGACACCGCCCGCCACGTCACCCGCCTCGGAGACCGGATTCAGGCGATGGCGGTGTCGCCGGACGGCACTGTGGCGGCGGTCCAACCGGCCGACGGTCCGGCCCGCCTGTGGAACCTGGTCACCGACCGAGAGATGGCCGTCCTGCCCAACCGCTCGCCTGTGCCGGACGTCGGGTTCGCGTTCAGCCCGGACGGCAAGACCGTCGCCTACAAGGTGGCCGACCAGAACCACATCGTCCTGTGGGACATCCCCGCCGGCCGCGAGTCGGCCGTGCTGAGCGGCCCGGAGCGAGCGGTCACGATGATCGCCTTCAGCCCGAACGGCCGGCGGATCGTGGCCGGCAGTCTGGACGGCATCGCCCGTATCTGGGACACCGCGACCGGCCGGCTCCTGCACGAGCTGCGCGGACACGGGGAGCGGGTGGAGACCGTGGCGTTCAGCCCGGACGGCCGCAAACTGGTTTCCACCGGGTTGCGGGACCACACCGCCCGCGTGTGGGACGCCGACACCGGGAAAGAACTGGCCGTCCTGCCGGACGAGAGCGGGGAGGTGCAAAACGCCACCTTCAGCCCGCAGGGGGATCGCGTCCTGACGAGCGAGCAGTACCCGAGCAGCGTTCTGCGGCTGTGGGACGCGACCACCGGCCGACTGCTGAAGGTGCTGCGGGGGCACACCAACTCGCCGGGCGAGTTCGCGTTCAGCCCGGACGGCACCCGCATCGCCACCGCCGGCCTGGACCAGACCGTCCGCCTGTGGGACGGGCGGACCGGCGAGCCGGTGTCCAGCCGGGACGGCCACCGCGGGTACGTCACCAGCCTCGCCTTCAACCCGGACGGGAAGTCGCTGGTCACCAGCTCGCGGGACCAGACGGCACGGGTGTGGGACGCCGCCACCGGCGCCCCGCTCGGCGTGCTGCACGGGCACACCGGCGCGATCCGGCAGGTGCAGTACAGCCCGGACGGGCAGACCATTCTGACCCTGTCGCCGGCGGACGGCACCGTGCGGCGGTGGGACGCCCGGTCGGCCGAGCGGAACGGGTCGCTCCGCGGGCACACCGACTTCGTGTACAGCGTGGCCTTCCACCCGGACGGGGGGCGGGTCGCCTCGTCCGGCTGGGACGGCACCGTCCGCGTGTGGGACGCCACCAACGGCCGGCCGGCCCCGCCCCTGCCGTACCCGTTCTCGCGGCCGCTCAATTACAAGGTGGTGTCCGGTGTCGCCTTCCACCCGAACGGCGAGCTGCTGGCCGCGTGCGGCCGGGACGGGGGCATTCAATTCTGGGACCTGTCCACCAGCCGGGAGGCGTTCCGCTTCCAGCTCCCGCCGGACAACCATTACGGCTCCGACGCACGGATCGCGTTCAGCCCGCGGGGCGACCGGGTGGCCGCCTCCGGCGGGATGAGCAACACCGCCCACGTCTGGGACGTGGGGCGGCGGGCCGAAGTGGCGGTGCTGCGTGGGCACAAAGGGTATGTGACCGACCTCTGTTTCAGCCCGGACGGAGCGTGGCTGGCGTCGGCGTCGTCCGACCAGACGGTGCGGGTTTGGGACTTGAGCCACCCGGACTCCCCGCGGGTGCTGGAGGGCCACACGGACTTCGTCCGCTGTCTGGCGGTCAGCCGCGACGGCACCCGGCTGGCGTCCGGCGGACTGGACGGCACCGTCCGCGTGTGGGACACGACCACCTGGCAGGAGGTGGCCGATCTGAAGCACGGGACGAACGTGTACGGGGTGGCCTTCACCCCCGACGGCAGCCGCCTGGCGGCGGCGTGCGCGAACAACATGATCCGCTTCTGGGACACGGCCACGTCCCAACTGGTGGTCGAGTTGGAGGGGCACACGGAATACGTGCACCAGCTCGCGTTCAGCCCGGACGGCACCCGCCTGGTGTCGGCGTCCGGGGACAAGACGGTGCGGGTGTGGGACACACTGTCGGTCGCCGAGCGGGTGGCGAAGTGAGGGGCCGAATCGACTTTAACGAAACATCCACCCGCCCGGCGGTCGAGTATATTAATCGGTCTGGCACCGAGCGCCGCTTATCGCCCCCCGCACGCCCCCGTCCGGCGTACCCCCTTCGGCCTCCCCCCACTCATGACTTCAGCCCCCGCCGTCGAGGCCCCGGCCGTCGCCGTGGTCCCGAAGCGACGCCCCTCGTTGGGCCGCGTCGCCCGCATCGCGTTCGACCTGGCTCCGCTCGTCGGCGTCCACCTGGCCCTCGTCACCCTCCCGTTCATCCCGTACTTCGAGCTCAAGTTCTCGTGGATGTCGGTGCTGATCATCTTCGTCGTCACCCGCATCAGCGGGCTGGGCGTGACGGCCGGCCTGCACCGATACTTCTCGCACCACGCCTTCAAGACCTCCCGCTGGTTCCAGTTCCTGCTCGGCGTGGCCGGCTGCACGGCGTTGCAAAAAGGCCCGCTCTGGTGGGTCGCCCACCACCGCCTGCACCACAAGCACTCGGACCAGGAGCACGACCCGCACTCGCCGGTGCGTGACGGCTTCCTGCACGGGCACATCGGCTGGGTGTTCAGCCAAGACCTGATGGACCCCGACCCGAAGCTGACCCGCGACCTCGCCCGCTTCCCCGAACTGGTGTGGCTGGACAGGTTCTGGATGCTGCCGGGCGTGCTGCTCGGGGCGGCGTGCTACCTGGTCGACGGGTGGAGCGGGGTCGTGTGGGGGTACTGCGCGAGCACCGTGATCCTGTTCCAGATGACGTTCGCCGTCAACTCCGTCGGCCACCTGTGGGGCACGCAGCGGTTCGACACCGGCGACGGCAGCCGGAACAACTGGTTCCTCGGCGTGTTCGGCCTGGGCGACGGGTGGCACAACAACCACCACCGCGCGCCCGCGTCGGCCCGGCACGGGTTCACGTGGTACGAGTTCGACATGACGTACACGGTCATCAAGCTGTGGCGGCGGATGGGCCTGGTGTGGGGGGTGAAGGTGCCGCCGGCGGAGGTGCTGGCGGGCGAACAGAAGCGGAAGCCGACGACGGCGGCGGAAGCGGCGACGACGGACGCGCCGCAAGAGGTGGTGTGATCGCCGCTCGTTAGCCCGACGCGCGAGCGAGGAGCCAACCGCCTGTGCGAAAAGGCGGTTGATCCCTCGCTCGCG
>JANNQE010000455.1:0-2070 GCA_031441625.1 Planctomycetia bacterium | reverse complement strand
CCGCAGAGACGCAGAGAGAATCAGAAAAAGAACTGTTGGAAGACAGATTTCAACCTTCCTTCCGGTGCTCCCTCTGCGTCTCTGCGGCGCTGCGTGAGATCAAAGTTCTCCAGTGCCCACGCTGGCCGCTCTCGCCTGCCGGCCGAAGATACTCGTTCACACCAGGAGCCGCTGCCGATGTCCGCCGAACAGCTCGAGTTCAAAGCCGAACTGAAAGAACTCCTCCACCTCATCACGCACAGCCTGTACTCGGACCGGGACATTTTCCTCCGGGAACTGATCTCGAACGCCTCCGACGCCATCAACAAGGTGAAGTTCGATTCCCTCCAGAACGACGACCAACTCGAAGGCAACAAGGAGTGGAAGATTAAGATCACGCCGGACGCGGCGGCCGGCACACTCACCATCTCCGACAACGGCGTCGGCATGAACCGCGAGCAGGTGGTCGATTTGCTCGGCACGGTGGCGAAGAGCGGCACGAAGGCGTTCGTGGCGTCGGCCAAGGGCAAGCCGGATCAGCCGGGGCTGATCGGGCAGTTCGGCGTCGGCTTCTACTCGGCCTTCATGGTGGCGGACAAAGTGACGGTGCTGACGCGGACGGCCGGGAGTCCGAGTGACGGCGTGAGGTGGGGGTCGGACGGGAAGGGCACGTTCGTGGTGGAGGCGGCCGAGAAGGCCACCCGCGGCACGGACGTGACGCTGCACCTGAAGGACGACGCCAAGGACTACCTCCAGGAATACCGTCTGAGCGGGCTGGTGCGGAAGTTCAGCGACTTCATCGAGCACCCCGTGGTGATGGACGGCGAGACGGAGAAGGACGGCGTGAGGACGGTGGCCGAGGAGGTGCTGAACAACCGCAAGGCGATCTGGCTGCGGCAGCCGCGGGAGGTGACGGACGAGGAGTACCAGGAGTTCTTTCAGACCGTGTCGCACGACACCGACCCGCCGCTGAAGACGCTGCACTTCGGCATCGAAGGCGGCACCGAGTTCAAGGCGCTGGTGTTCATCCCGGCGAAGAAGCCGTTCAGCTTCGACTGGGAGGAGCCGAAGGCCGGGCTGAAACTGTACGTGCAGCGGGTGCAGATCATGGACCGCTGCGAGGAACTGCTGCCGCTGTACCTGCGGTTCGTCAAAGGCGTGGTGGACGCCGCCGACCTGCCCCTGAACGTCAGCCGCGAAATCCTTCAGCAGACGCGGCAGCTCGCCAACATCAAGAAGATGGTGGTGAAGAACGTGCTCGACGGGCTGGCCGGGGTGCGGAACACCAAGCCGGACGAGTACGCCAAGTTCTTCGCCGACTTCGGCCCCGTGATGAAAGAGGGGCTGACGAAGGACTTCGAGAACCGCGAGAGGATCGCCGACTTGTGCCTGTTCGCGTCCGCCAACACCGAAGCCGGCAAGACGACGACGCTCGGCGAGTACGTGACCAAGATGTCGGCCGAGCAGACCAGCGTCTACTTCTTGACGGGCGAATCGGCGGAGCAACTGCGGCACTCGCCGTACCTGGAAGCGTTCCGGGCGAAGGGGTTCGACGTGCTCCTCTGCACCGACGCGATCGATGAGTTCGCGCTTTCGGGCCTGGGCGAGTACAAGGGGAAGAAGCTGGAACAGGCCGACCGCGCCGACACGAAGCCGAACACCGGGGACGTGCCGGACGACGTGAAGGCCAGCTTCGAGCCGCTCGTCGGGGCGATGAAACACCTGCTGACCGACGTGAGCGACGTGCGGCTGACCACGCGGCTGACCGACTCGGCGGCGGTGCTCGTGGCCGACGCCGGGGCGATGACCGCGCACATGCAGCGGCTCATGCAGCGGTGGGGCGAAGACGCCAGCGGGCCGAAGCGGGTGCTCGAACTGAACCCGAACAACCCGGCCGTGGCAGCGCTGAAAACGGTGTACGAGAAGAACGCCACCGACCCGCGGGTGGAAGTGTACAGCCGGCTGTTGCTGGATCAGGCGGTGGTGGCCGAGGGGTCGAAGGTGGCCGACCCGGCGGCGTTCGCCCGGCGGGTGAGCGAGTTGATCGCGGCGGATGCCGGGCGGTAGGGTGGCCCGCTCTCGGCGAGAGCG
>JANNQE010000454.1:0-1638 GCA_031441625.1 Planctomycetia bacterium | reverse complement strand
GAAGCCCTGGGTTCAAGGGCAACAGGCACGTCCCGCCCCGAAGGGGCCGGCGAAGGTCCGACGGCCCCTTCGGGGCGGGGCGGTTGGAACGACAGTTCCCATGGCTTCCGCCCTGGGCGACAGACGACGGCCCCTTCGGGGCGACAACCCATGCGACTCCTCCTCCCACTCCTGCTGCTCGCCACCCCGGCCCTGGCCGCGGAGCCGGTGTGCGTCACCCTGCTGCCGAAGCCGACCGGCACGGACGGGGTCGTGACCGTCGGGCAGGCGGCCAAGCTGACCGGCGGCACGGCGTCCGCCCGCGAGAAGATGGCCAAGCTGGATCTGGTGGAACGCACCGACACGGAGAGCATCTCCCGCAAGCTCGTCCGCAATCGCCTGCGGCTGGCCGGGTTCGCCGACGCCGACTTCACCTTCGCCGACGCCACGCCGAACGGCACGATGCTGACCGCCGAGACGGTGGAAGAAGCGGCGAAGCAGGAGTTGTTCCGCCGACTCGGTTCGACCCCCGCCGACGCCTACGTGGACGTGCTGAAATCGGTGGTGGTGAAGCTGCCGGCCACGACCGCCACCGACGTGGTGGAACTGACCGCGGTGCCGGCCGGCGGGGCGGTGAAGTTCGGCCGCACGCAAATGGACGTGACGATCAAGGTGAACGGGGAGCGGAAGCTGACGCTGCCGGTGTTCCTGCAAGCGAGTCTGGCGGCGGTGCCGGCGAACGCGGAGAAGGCGACCGACGAGGTGGTCATCAAGGCGAAGTCGCGGGTGACGATGACGGTGCGGGCGGGCGACCTGAAGGTGCAGGCGGCCGGCATCGCCCTGGAGGGCGGGAAAGTGGGGCAATCGATTCGGGTGGAAAACCTGGACTCCAAGAAGGTCGTCACCGGCGTGGTGGTCGGGCCGGGGGCGGTCGAGATCGACCTGGGGGAGAGCAAGTGAAACGCCCGCAGCAAGTGCTCTGCTCGCTCCGCGAGCGGGTTCTGAAGACCGCTCGCGGAGCGAGCAGACCACTCTCGGCCGTCGCCACGCTCCTGCTGGCCGCGTGTCCGGCGTTCGCCGACGACATCTGGGCGCGCCGCGATCCCCGCATCGCCAACCTGTTTCAAGACAACCGCGCCCGCAACGTCGGCGACATCGTCACCCTCGTCATCAACGAGAACACCACCGAGAACGAGCGGGAGCAGCGGCAGCAGAGCAAGACGAACTCGTTCACCGGGCAGGCGGCCTTCTTCGGCGTGCCGCAGGTGGCCAGTTCGAGCGGCAACTTCGGCCGCACCTACGCCGGCAGTGGGCAAGTGACCGGCGGGCGGACGTTCACCGACCGCATCGCCCTGACGGTGGTGGACGTGATGCCGAACGGCAACCTGGTGGTGGAGGGGTTCCGCAGCCGCCTGACGATGGGCGAGGAGCGGGTGCTGCGGGTGTGCGGGGTGGTCCGCACGCAAGACATCACGGCCGGCAACGTGGTGCAGTCGGGCAACCTGGCCAACGCCAAGCTGAGCTACCTCGGTCGCGGGCCGACCAGCCGGCAGGTGAACCAGAACTTCCTCGGCCGCGTGGTGAACCGCATTTGGCCGTTTTGACCGCACTGGCGAGCGGGGGGCGTCAGCCCCCTGGTTCTCGTCCCCGTTACCAGGG
>JANNQE010000453.1:0-4010 GCA_031441625.1 Planctomycetia bacterium | reverse complement strand
CATTGCCGAAGATCCTCGACTGCAGCCACCCGTAGGTGTCTGGCCAGTGTCTCAGTGCCAGTGGCGCGGGTCGTGCTCTCACACCCGCTAGACATCTTCGCCTTGGTGGGCCGTTACCCCACCAACTAGCTAATATCACATGGGCTCCTCCAGGGACGCCGGAGCTTTGGTCTTGCGACATCATCGGGAATTACCCTGTCCTTCGACAGGCTATGCCCGATCCCCGGGTAGATACCCATGCCTTACTGCCCCTTACGCTGCTCCCCATTGCTGGGTACGCTCAACTTGCATGCCTAATCCAGGCCGCCAACGTTCGTTCTGAGCCAGGATCAAACCCTTCAAAAGTTTATTGTTCTCCGCCGCATGACCCGAAGGCCACACGACAAGAGTCACTTCGAGTTTGATTCGCTGTTCGGTGTCCACTCAAAAGACTTTCTTGACCGACTTCGCCACACCAACCACTCACGGTTGCCCGCTCGCGGAGATGGTGCGAGAGCCGATCAGTACCATCGAGTGAGTATCCACCTTACGGCGATGCCCACTCTCGGTCAGGCTCTTACGCTGCTCACTTGTCAAAGACCGAAAGCTCGACTCGCAAACGACTTGCGTTCACTCGTCTCGCTTCTCGTCGTCATCCGTTTCCGGGTGGCGACACGGGGAATGATAGCCGGCACCGGGGGTCTGTCAACCGAGCTACGTGTTTTTTTTGGGAAGGGGTGCCTCCACCCCCCTGTGATGTGATGTGCGCCGGCGATCATCCGTGTCGTTTCGCGTCGCCTTGTCTGGCTCGGGGGGCCGGGCGACGGTAGAAAAGTATCACCACGCTTCTGCCCCTCGGTCAAGCGAAAAATCACCCCCCTCACGGAACTTTCCCCATGCCCACCCCGAACGTTCTGATCCTCCGCGGGCCGGGCACCAACTGCGACCGCGACGCCGAGTTCGCCTTCCGACAAGCCGGGGCCAACACCGAGCGTGTTCATGTCCTCGCCCTCCGCGAGAACCCCGCCCGACTCCGCGACTTCCAGATCCTCGTCTGCCCCGGCGGGTTCAGCTACGGCGACGACGTGGGGTCGGGGAAGATCATGGCCAACCAGCTCGAACACTTCCTGACCGACGCCATCCGCGAGTTCCGCGACGACGAGAAGCTGATCCTCGGCATCTGCAACGGCTTCCAGACCCTGCTGAAGGCCGGGCTGCTCGTCCCGCCCGACGAAGACGGCCCACTCGCCACCCTCACGCACAACACCTCCGGCCGGTACGTAGACCGCTGGGTTCACATGAAGGTCACGTCGGACAAGTCGCCGTTCCTGAAGGGGATCGACAAGCTGTTCGTGCCGATGGCCCACGGCGAGGGCAACTTCGTCTGCCGCAAAGACTGGATTCTGAAGGGGCTGGGGCAGGCGGGGCAGGTGGTGCTGCGGTATACCGACCCGGACGGCAACACCGCCGCCGGCTTCCCGCACAACCCGAACGGCTCGCAAGACGACGTGGCCGGCGTGTGCGACGCCACCGGCCGCGTGCTCGGCCTGATGCCCCACCCCGAACGCCACGCCCTGCCGACGCAACACCCCCGGTGGACCCGCGAAGGGTTGAAAGCGGAGGGGGAAGGGATGCAGCTCTTCCGCAACGCCGTCGATTTCTTCAAGTGATGTTCTTGGCGAACCCGGCCCGCAAGGGCCGCGGGTGTGAACACAATGCCCAGCGGCCGCGCTGAGCCTAATGCCACGAAGTCCCATCATCGCGGTCGCCGTCTACTGTGGCATCTGGTTCGGTCTTGACCTCCAGCCGTGCCGCCAACACTTGCAGCACGCCCGCTGCGTTGAAGCACAACTTGAAATGGCGGTAGCTCTCCGACGGCGTCAGCGTCCCTACCTGGCGATGCCGTGACAGCCACGGCGAGTTGTGGACGACGTAGCTGCAATCATCTCGGTGGGCGAGATCAACTGCGGCGTCGCCATCGTCCCAGACGAACGCAATGACCTCATGAAACACCAAAGCGACGAGTTCCTCGCGCCAATCGCGGTACGTTACGCGCAGGCTTCCACGTTCTGTGATGATCCGCGGATACTCGGCGTCCGCGGTCGAGAACGCCGCTCCCAATAGCTCGTACCGCGTTTCCATGCAACGACTCGTCGCGAATGTCTTTGTGGCCGGACCGCCTGTGTGAATTGCACCCGCGGCCCTTGCGGGCCGGGTTCGCCCGAAATGCCCTACCCCACCAGCATCGGACTCGGCACGTAGTCGGTGTCGTACGGCACGTCGCTCACCTCCTCGTGGTCGCCCTTGTCCTTGAACAGGTGCAGCACCCGCCCGCGACTCAGGTCGTCGAACTTCGGCTGCTTGTACGTCACCGCCGTCGGCGGCTTCTCCGGGCTGAACTCATGCACCATCACCCGCACCTTCGGGATGCCGCGGAAGGTGTGGTCGTCCACCACCCGCTTGCCGGCGTGAACGTCGTACACCTCCAGCAACTGCCGCAGCACCTTCACCACGGCTTTGAGCGGCACGCCGTCTTCGATGTAGATCACATCAATCTGCACCGCCCGCAGCACCTTGTGCAGGTACTGCCGCGGTCGTTGGCCGAACGCCTTGTCGAACGGCGGGCCGACCCGCCGGAGCAGCTCGCCCTCGCCGTCTTCGGTGCGTTTCGCCTTGCCGGCCTCTTCGCGTCCCAACCCGTCGATGAACCACCAGTGCGGGGCCAGCCAGAATCCGCCGCCCTTCCCCTTGCGGCTCTCGTACCCCTTCTTCAACAGTTTGGTCAGCCCCTTGAACACCCGCCGGCGGAGGTGGATCTCGTCGCGGCGTTCCAGCCGCTCGCGCACCAGCGGGTTGTCCAGATCCGACGGCGTCAGTTTCAACGGCCAGATGGGGTCGAACTCGGTCGCCTCGGACAGTTCCGGGTGAACGAGTTGGATGTGAATGTCGTCTGGTTCGGGCTTGTCGAGTCCGTCGCGGACGGTCCAGCCCCAGCCCTTCAGCGTGGCCTTCGCCTTCGCGCCGGCCTCGGGGGAGAGCTTGTTCCGCACGTACACGGCCATCGGCGTGCGGTTGGCGGGGTCGGCCTGTTGTTTGTCTCGCACCCGCGACAGCAGCAGCAGCAGCAACCCCGGCAACGTCCACGCCACCAGTCCGGCGAGGCTGGCCGTGAGCGGCGTCGGGTCGTTCCCTTCCACCTGCCCGAACAGCCGCCCGCCGCGGGCGTTGATGACGAGCGCCACCACCGTCAGACCCACCAGCACGGTGAGCGCGGCCACCACCCGGTGAATGGGGATGGAGAACACCGCCTGCGTGCGGGTGTTCCGCCACAGCACGGCAATGTCGCTCAGGTGCGGCTTCGCCCCCCACCAGCCGGCCACACCCACCCCGATCAGGCACACGGCCAGTGGCGCGATGACGGGCACGAACGCCGCCGCCCCGACGATGACGAACAGGTACGCCAGGGCGGTGAAGAACACCACCAGCCGGCGGTCGTTGTCGGAGAAGGTGTCGGACAGCCGGCGGTCGAGCAGCATCATCGGCAGGAACAGCCCGGCCATCAGCGAGCCGAGCAGGAACGCCCACACCAGGGTGACGCCGATCAGGTAGAGGACGTAGGACGTGTACACGCCGGCCAGCCGCCACCCGCCGGGGGCGAACTCCCACCCGACCGCCCCGCCGACGCCGGCGAGCAGCACGCCCACGCCCGTCGCCCACAGGCTGAACGGCAACCGCGGGGGCAGCGGGGGCGTGCCGCGGAAGTCGATGCCGTGGGCGGCGCGGACGCCCTTGAGCAACTTGAGCAGGCGGGTGCCGCGGGCGATCAGCCAGTTCACCCAGGCGAGCGGGCGGCGGCGGTGCCACAGGGCAACGGCCCCGACCATGCCGACGAGGACGAGGGCGTACAGGCTGTCTTGCACGTCCGAGGTGGCCCGCCGGCCGACCACCTCGAGCGCGACGACGGAGGCCATCAGGAGGGCGGTGAAGCCCACCTGAACCCACGACTGGACGGGCAGTTTCAGGAGCAGGTC
>JANNQE010000452.1:0-4609 GCA_031441625.1 Planctomycetia bacterium | reverse complement strand
ACTTGCGGGCACGAGGCACCAAGGGGAACGACGGCCCGGACGACCCCGACCCGGCTCCCCGTCACGGTACCAGGCCCCGCCCCGCTCGCCACCATTTTCATCCCCCCGGGTGCCGCCTTGCGGCATGGCGACTCACTTCTTAACGCTTCGGCCGTCCACCGCCGTCATGGTCCCGTACCCCTCCTTCCACTTCGCCCGCAACTCCGCCTGACCGACGTATTCGTCCTCGCCGAGTGTCGCCGTCCAGTCTTTCGTCAGCTTGCCGGCGGCGTCCACGTACACCTTCACCAGGTATTTCCCCTCGGCTAGCTTGGGGGAATCCTTCCGCCACCCCTTCGCCCGCTCGCCCCCCTTGGCGGCCAGCAGCGTGAGGTTGTGCTGCCACAGCTTCCCCTTGCCGAACACCACCCGGTCGGACACGGCGATGTGGTCGGCCTCCCACGCCTTCGACTTCTCGTCCCAGGCGAACACCCGCACCTGAAGGAACTTATCCGCCCACGCCGGCGGACAGTTCTCCAGCTTCAGCCACACGTCGGTGCCGAACCGTTCCGGGCCGGCGTCGGGTTCGGGCAGGTCTTTGGCGGTGGCGTACTTGCCGGTTTTGACCGCGGCCACGTCCTCGATCCAGGTGCGGAACCCCTTGTAGGCGTCATCCCCGACGGCGAACTTGATGCCCCCGCCGTGCTTCTCGTCGAGCGGCTTGCGGAGGAGCAGGCTCTTCTGCGGGTCGGCCGGGTCGATGAGCTTGGACGCCAGCAAGTAGTCCATGGTCGCCCCCGGACCGTCCTTCTTCGCCCACCCCACCCGCTCGCCATGCTCCTTGACCAGTTTGGCGTTCTGCGGGGTGCCCTCGGTGTGACAGTTCATGCACCGGAACCGCCATGCCCACACGTTGGCCTCGAACGATTCGAGTAGCCGGTCCTTTCGGGCATGGCGGATCACCTCATTAGGCACCGCGGGTTTGGCTTGCTCTTTGTCGTCCAACTTCGGGAGTGCTTTGAACTTTGGGTCGGCGGCGCACGCCGCGATCCACGCCACGAAGGCTTCGCGCTCCAGCTTGCGGTTCTTCTCGTGAACCGCCGGCCCCTTGCCGTCCCCGCCCATGTCGATCAGTTTGACGATTTTCGACTTCTCCGGCTTCTCCATGTCGATGAGCCCCTGGTCGCGGAGGCTGCGAAACGTCTTGTCGGCGTCCGGCAGAATGTAATCCTTCAGATCCACCCCCGTCAGGTGACACTGCACGCAGCTCGACGGGTTAGGCGATTTGAAGATGGGGGCGATCCGCTTCTCGAACACCTCGGCCGGCGTCGGCTCGGCCCCCAGGGTGGCGCCCCACAGGCAGAACGCCGCGACCCCCGCGATAACTGTGCCCGCTCTCATGTCGAACCTCCGGTGAGTGTGGTGATCATCGTTGACGGTAGAACTCGGGCTCTTTCACCTCGTCGGGCCTCTCCCTGGCCGCTGTCACGAACTCGTCGATGCACGGCGGGCAGCAGAAGCGATACTCCTTGCCGCCGACGATCCATGTCAGCCGCGCGTCCGGAAGCGCTCCCGAGACCGGACACACCCGCTCGCCCGAACGCACCCGGTGGTCGTGCGTGGGACGCACCCCGCGGTATTTGCGAGAGGCCGGCGTCGCGCCGTTCGCTCGCACGTCCTCGGCCACGTACTTTCCGGCGGGGGTCGAGTAGAGGGCGGCTTCCGCCGCCTCGGCCCGCGCGACGGTTGCCGCGTCGGGCGTTGTGTTCGCCGAGCAGATCTCGAACCGGAACCGCTCCCCCTCGACCGGCAGGGACCACACCACGAGCGTGACGTGTTCCTGCCACGCGGCCGGCGGAAACCGGCCGGCGAACCGGGACGCCGCCCCGGACGGGTCCGACTCCTGCGGCTCGGCAACGAGCATGACGGCATACTCGTCCGCCGCGTCGTGCCCGCGGACGGCGGCGCAAATGGTGCGGGCGGCCACCGGCCGGGCCTCGGTCAGTTCTCGCGCGAACGTGTATAGGCGGACCCGCCCGCCCGGCTCGAATACGGCCTCGGCGTGGAACCGATTCTCGCGGTCGATGGCGACCACCGTGCCCCCGTGCGGCCCCGGTGGGTGGCCGTGCGGGGCAACGTTTTCCTCGGCCACCGGCCGTCCAAGGCCCACCAGGTTCATCGCGAGAACGACTGCAACTCCGAGCACCAACGTGAGCACGACGCAAATCGTCCGCCATCGCCCGCGATGCGGGCCGGGCCGGCGGGGCTCCCACCGTTTTTTTCGCTTTCCCATGACGAGTTTTGACACCGGGTACAGACGGACACCCGCCCGGCAGCGGTAGCCGGGCACGCCGAGGAAGAAATGGCGAAGTTGGACCGCTAACAGCGAAGGACGTGGGGCGCGCGGGCACCCCCGTAGAAATTGGCCAGGGACCGTCTGACTCCCACCTGAGAGTGGTGCGTAGGCCCGAGCAGAAGAATCGAAGCGAGCGTAACGGAGTCGGTCACCGCGTACGGGAACGGGGGCTCTAAACGCGGTTCAACGCGGAGTTCGATCGCAGCAACTGACGTCTTTTCTTGCCCGCCCCCACCCATCCCGGCACGGACAGCGTTTTGTCGGCTCACCGTGCTTCTCAGATGATTGACGATGGCCGCTGGGGGTAGGTCTCTCCCAATTCTCGCAGCAAGCGTGAGGTGGATCACTCTCTGGTGGCGCTACGTCGCCCAGAACGAGAGAACGCAGCACATCGGCCACACGACCGGAGGCGCAGCAACAGGTTGCCGGCCCGCATGCCGTGGCGATGACCAGGTACATGCTCACGGCCAGTCGCACCTAATCCCTCGCAGAAGGCGATTGAGCCCCCGGCCACTCTAACCACAGGTCATGGGGAAAACAACGTGCCACCCACTGATTCGCACTAGCCCGTCGTCCCGTCAAACAGCCGCGGGCCGTTGACGCCGGTCGCCCCGTCGTCGGTGGAACGAGCGGCAGCCGCGGCAGCCGCGGAACGAGCAACCACGACCAACTTGAGCGCCTCCTGAACTTGCCGGTTGGCGGCGGCCAACTGCCGTACCGCCGCGGCCCGCTTCTTGTCGCCGGCGCGGAACGCCTCCCGCTCGGAGAACCGCTGCGACAACCAGGCTATCCCGGCCGCGTCCACCGCCGCCGTCACCAGCGGCGTCGGCTCGGTCCCGGCCAGCCCGGCTTTGCAAGCCGCCAGTTCCCGCCGCAGGCACGCCTCGGTCACCGGCCCGCCGTCGCCGAGCAGTCGGGCCCACCCGGCGGCCGTGTCGGCGGCCAGCCGGGCGGCCGTCTGCCACACCGCCGGATGGCGGTCGAGAAGTTCTTCCAACTCGGCCAGGGCCGAGCGGTCGCCGCGGTTCGCCCGGTCGTTGAGTTCGGTCAGCAGCCGGCCCAAGTCGGCCGTTATGGGATTCAGACTGGGAGGAATTGGCGTCACGGCGATCTCCGGGATGAACGGGCTGGGCGGTATGAACCCGGACGACCGGACGGGTGGTTTGACCTTCACCGCCACCCGCCCGCACAGGCCAGGACGGCCGTGCCGGCAACCGGCCCGCCACCGCCACTGCCCGCGGTGCTGATACTCGCCGCCGACCAACCGGACCGCCCGCACCAGTTGCCGCACCCACCCTTCCACCGCCCGCGTGTCCCGTCGCAGGGCGTTGGCCGTCACCGTCTTCTCTCGCGCCTCCGCGGCCCGCTTCTTCCGGAGCCGGCGGTCCTTGACGGTGAGCAGTTCGTGCAGGCGGCCGGCGTCCCCAGCCCCCCAGTAGATGCGGCGGGGCTTCCCGCGCACCCGCACGGGCTGGTAGAAGTACTGGTGCTTCCCCCGCAACTCCCACGGCATGGCGTCACCCCCGGTGCTCCACTGGAATGTGCGACACCGCGTGGGTCGCCCCCCACCGCCCGCTGTCCCCCGCTCCCGCCCGCCCGATCATGTTCCACAGCGGTCAACTCGACAACCGTCACTTCGACGCCCGGCGCACTCACCCCGACCGGTGCATCACCCCCGGCCGCAACCCGGCGTCGATCGCCCGCATCCGGTCCACCGCCCGCAAGAACGCCTTCGGGTGGCCGTCAGCCAGTCGGTCGAGTAACTCCCGTCGTTCGAACGCCTCGTACAACTCGGGTGAAAGCCCGAACCCGCCGGCCCGCCACGCGGCCTCCGCCTCCACCCCCCGCGGCCCCCACTGCACCGCCGCCGCCCTCAACCGGTCGCCGGGTTGCACGGCCGCCGCCCGGTGGTATCGAGACAGCGGGTCGCCCTCTCGCACGGCGAAGAACAGTTCGGTGAACGCGATCACCGCCGCCGTGCTCAACCCGGTCCGCTCGCCGACCTTCTGGTCGTTCAGGTCGGTCAGCAAGAATGCCTCGACCACCGCCCGTTGCATGCCACCCGTCCGGTACACCGCCGCCGCGTCCCGGATGTCGGCCAGAGCCGAGTCGGGGTCGCCCTTCAAGAACCGCACCGCCCTCAAGGTGGCGTCGTCGTCGGCGTACCGCCCGGCGTGCGGGTCGTCGGCGACCAGTTCCCCCGCCCGCCGCCACCGCCAGTCGGGTTGCGGAGCCAAGTAGTTCTCGACGTGGAACGCGTACAGTCGCGTCACA
>JANNQE010000451.1:0-6774 GCA_031441625.1 Planctomycetia bacterium | reverse complement strand
ACTTGCGGGCACGAGGCACCAAGGGGAACGACGGCCCGGACGACCCCGACCCGGCTCCCCGTCACGGTACCAGGCCCCGCCCCGCTCGCCACCATTTTCATCCCCCCGGGTGCCGCCTTGCGGCATGGCGACTCACTTCTTCAGCGACTCGCACGCCTTCACCGCTTCCTCCCGCACCCACGAGTCGGCGTCGGCGGACAGTTCGCCGAGGGCCGCGATCACGTCCTTGTGACACATCTGGTGGTGCGCCAGGTGGCGGAGGCAGTCCACCCGCACGGCGGCCGTCGCCGCCGACTTCGCCCCGGCCACCAGGCACGACGCGACCAGCGGGTGCGCCGTCCAGTCGTGCTTCACCAGTTGGCGGACGGCCGCGTGCTGGTCGGCCGGCGTCTCGCCGAGTAGCACCTGGTGAACGAGCGACTCCACCGCCTTCGCGTCCGCCGTCTCGACCGCCACCGCGACGGCCGGGGTGACGGCTTCAACCGGCTTCACCTCAGTCGTCGGCAGGAGGACCGGGGCCGGTTCGACGGCCGGCACCACCGGGCCGCTGACCGCCGGCGGCGGCACGTCCACGTCGTCCGGCTTGAACCGCACGCGACTGATGGTCGGCGCGGGCGACGGCGCTTCGACCGCTTTCACCGGCGGGGCGGGGCGAGCCGTCGCCACCACCTGCACCGGGGCCGGGGTGCGGGTGGCGTAGGCCGCCTGCGTCAACGTCGGGGCCGGCGCTTTCGCCTGAGTGTTGCCGGCTTCGAAGATGCCGGGGTTGCTCCGCGTGCCGCTCGCCAGCGGCTGGCCGTACATGGCGGCGGTGGTGGCGTAGGTGTCCACGAACGCCGCCAGCACCTCCTTCGCCCGCGCCACCTGCCGGGCCGTCGGCGGGCCGCACGGCCCACTGCTCATCTTCTTGTCGTCCTTCTTGTCATCCGGCTTCTTATCGTCCTTCTTGTCGTCGGCCTTCTCCCCCTCTTTGGGCTGCTCGCCCTCCTTCTTCGGCTCCTCCTTCGGCTTCGGCTTCTTCGGGCAGTCCTCGTCCGGCTTCAGGTCGTCCGGGCTGCCGTACTGCACGTGGCAGGCCAGGCACTTCTCCAGCGCCACCGCGGCCGTGCACCGCACCCGCGCGCTCCGCTCGCCGGGGTTGCCGTCGGTGTCGTACCCGGACACGCTCGCCGTCAGCGCGGCGATGGTGACCTGGTTGCAGCAGCAGCCGCGGGAGAGCGCGAGGGCGGCCTCGTACCGCACGCACTCGTTCGCGTCGGTGCGGAGGGCGTCGGCCAGCGCCTTGCTCGCCTCCGGATAGTACCGGCAGTCGAGGGTGCCCAGGTACTTCACGTCCGCCTTCCGCTTGGCCGCCTCGGCCGCGTCCTTCTTCCCCTGTGCGGCGGGGCCGGCCACGCCGGGTTCCTTCGTCGCCTCCGCGGTCGGCTTCTTCTCCAGCGGCGGGATGACCCCGCCGGTGAGCGCCGACAGCGGCTTGGTGGCGTTGCTCAGCAGTTGACCGAGGGGCGAGTTCAGCAGGTTCTGAAAGCGGTTGCCCAGCCCCTGACCGAGCCGCTGGAACAGCCCGACCCTCGGGCCGGGGGCCGCCACACCCGCGGCCGTACCCGGAACGACCGGCTGGGGGACGGCCGGGATGCCCGGCCCGCCGCCGAACTGCGCCGAGCTGACGCCCGGATTCGCCCCCAACACCACCGCGGCGGCGGCTGCCGCCCAGAAGAAGCGTCGCATGGCCAGACCTCGTGGGATTCGCCGCGTTCGCGGCCGGAGAACGGGTGATTCTGGCTCGTGTATCGGAAGGTGCGGGGTGCCGACTTCAGTGATTGGTGAAGATGAGACGGATGACGGAGTTCGGCCGAGGGCGACGACTGGTCTGAATGGGTCGGTTCGACAATTTGCATCGGCTGTGGCGGTTTTCCTCAACGGGGGAGTTTTGCACGGTCGAACAATGGACCACGACCCGGCGAGGTTACGCCGAACGCACACTCTGGGGGGAGATCCCATGTTCCGGAAGTTCGTGATGGGGGCGGTGATCGCGGCGACCACGTGGGCCGGGCTGCCGGCCGCGCTCGGGCAAACGGCGGACGTGCCGACCAAGCTGCCGGCCGTGACGGGTGAAACGCCCGCCCCGCCGCCGCCGGTGCTGATGCCGATGGAGGGGCCGCAGGCCACGCTCTCCGGCCTCCCGATGGCCGGCGGGTGCAGCTCGTGTGGCGGGAGCGTCGGCGGCGGCGGGTGTACCGACTGCATGAACGGGCCGGTCGGGTGCGGGGAAGGCGGATGTGGCAGCAGCGGCGGCGCGTGCAACACCATCTGCGGGCGAGGGCCGGTGACTCGCCTTTATGCCGCCTTCCAGAACGCCATCTGCTGCCCCGACCCGTGCTACGTGCCGCAGTGGCGGTGTGCGGCGAATGCGGCCCTGTTCGTCGACCACGCCCGCCCGGTGAGCATGACCCGCCTCCGCTGGGACGCCGGCGTGGGCATGACCGACCCCGACCGGGCCGGGTATTTCTGGCAGCAGATCGGTGGCGGCGGGCCGAACGTCAACCCGGCCAAGCTGGACTACCACGAACTGCGGATCTACCAGGAAACGGCGGTGGACAAGTTCTCGTTCTTCCTCGACCTGGGCTTCCGCAGCGTCAGCCCCGAAGGCACCGGCGGGGGCACCGGCGGGTTCGGGGACATGCGGCTCGGCACTAAATCGCTACTCCTGGACAGCGACCTGGTGCAACTCACCTTCCAGTTCGTGACCACCCTGCCGACCGGGGCGGGGGGGCGGGGGCTGGGCATCGGCCAGGTGGCCCTCGACCCGTCGCTGCTCACCGCCATCAAGCTGCGGGAGGGCACGTACTACCAGGGGCAGGTCGGGTACTGGTTCGGCGTGGGCGGGACGGCCGGCAGCCTGATTCACCACAGCCACGCCATCAACCACGTGCTGTGGCAGCCGAACCCGAGCAACACGCTCGTCGGGTCACTGGAAGCGGTCGGGTACTCGTTCCTGACGGGCACGGTGGCGGCACCGGGCGGCGGGCGGGTGCGGGCGAACGACACGACGTACTTCAGCGTCGGGCCGGGCGCGCGGTGGTGCATCTGCGACAAGATGGACATCGGCTTCGGCATGCAGTTCGCCGTGACGGACCGGCACTTCGGCGAGCAACTGTACCGCACCGAGTTCCGCTTCCGGTTCTAGAGTGACCGTGACGCGAACACCCGACCGGCCGGCGGCTCACCCCGCCGGCCGGTTCAGTTGCTGAAGGAACGTGCGGAGGGAGGTCATTTCCGCGTCCGAAAGCACTACCCTGTTCCACGTCTCCACTTGCACCGACAGGGTGACGCTACCGCCGGTGGGCACCTCCGGCCAACTGAACGTGCCAATCAGGTGGTCGAGCGGGCAACCGGCCGATGACGGGGTGATCCCCAACTGTCTGCACACCGCCCCCAACTCGGTCGGGGTTCGCGTCGGGACCGCCGTCCGACCAGACAGGTGCCGGTGCAGGCGGTCGTAGTCGGCCCGTGTGAACGCCACCGAAATGGGCACGCTCTGGCGGGTGGATAACTCCCACCCGTCGCGGGTTTGCCGCACCCGCACGTCCGGCGACGGGGTGCCGGGGCCGATCACCAGAGCGAAGAACTGCTGCCAACGCGGCACACCGCGGAAGCGGAGCGTGCGACCGTAGGCCAGAACACGCAGTTGGAAGTCGCTCGTGTACGGGCGGACGGTGAGGGCCCACTCGGGCGTGCGGGCGAGAACGGACAGGTACTCGCCCGGCTGGTCGAGTTCGGCGTTCTGCACCGCACGGTCGAGGGCCAGGTATGCCTCGTGGTGCGGGGAGGCGAGGAAGCAGGAGTCGTGGTAGATGCCGGGGGCGAACGGGGCGAGCCGTTCGACCCCCTTCCAGTTGCTCGCCACGTACAGCGGCTCGGTGGCGTACACGAGCCGCCCGCACGCCGGGCACCGGGTGACATTCGGGGTGAGGATCACGGCCGACCTCCCTACGGGCTGGGGTTCAGAATGGACGGCGGGATGGCCATACCGTGGGACGGGTTGCTGCCGGTCTGCGGGTTGGTGTGGATGCCGTCGATCGACCCGCCTGGGCCGATCGGGCTCATCGTCGGGTCGGCGACCACCCCGTTCCCGTCGAAGTGGTGAACGTTCCCCTGCGCGTCGACCACCGCCTGCGGGTGGTCCCAGCCCATATTGTCTTCCACCCAGGCGGCGCTGTTCGCGTCGCCCGCACTGACCGGGGTGGCGTAGGTGGTGTACGGTTGGGGGTGGGTGTGCACGATAATCTGATCACCATCATCCGGCTGGACCAGTTTACCGTTCGGCCCACCGTCCGTCCCGCGGAGCAGGTACAGGTTGCCGTCTTTCCCGACCGCCACCGCGAACTCGTCCCCGGTCACATTGGTCATGGCGGCCAGTTCCGCGGCGGTGATGTCCGAAATCTGCTGCCGCCCGCCGGGGGCCATCTTGTCGACCAAATCCTCGGCCCGCCCGGTCAGCCGGGGTGGGAAGCGGCCACTCGGCGGCCCTTGCAAACGGGGGTCATACTCCGGGATGTCCCCGGGCGGTTTCGGCCGCGGGTTGTTCAGCGCCGGCTGTCGCCCTTTCCCCAACTTCTTCCGCGCCGCCCCGATCACCTTGCCCACCCCCTTGAACGCCGCCTTGAACGCCGCCCCGATGGCCATGCTGCTAAGCGAGGGCAGCGGCACCCCGCCGATCATCACGTTCGCGCTGCCCATGATGGTGGCACCGAACATCGGGCCGACCGGCGGGTCGCTCGGCTTGGGCGCGCTGAAGATGCAGTGCTTGGTGACGTCGATCCCCATCCGCCCGGCGCGGTTGCCCTCGATCCACACGTTCGCCGACCCGAGGAACACCTCGTACATGGGGAAGAAGCCGCCGCAGAACACGCCCAGCCCCATGTCGCCGCACCGGGCGGCCGGCATCATGTTGATGAGCGTCTTGCTCGCCCCGGACACAAACGGGATGGGGATGACCGGCCCGGTACTCGGCAGCGGGACCGGCACCGGGTTGGGCGGGATCAGGTTGGGCGGGTGCATGTGGGCGTGCGGCAGGCCCACGTCCATGTCCGTCACCCGCAGGGCAGGGAACGCCGGGAACGGGATGGCTCCGAGCGGCATCGTGATCAGTTGTTCGATACTCGACAGGATGCCGAACGCCGCCCCCACCCGCTGCAGGGTGGACATCGACTGGCCGTCCGGCAGCTTGCCGTTCCACAACTGCGCCGCCTGATCGGCCACCACGCCCGCCTGCTGGCTCATGCCGTCGGCCAGCCCGTCCAGGTTCGTGTGCCCCATCTCCGCGGCCGACGCGCGGGCCTGATCGATCCGCGCGGCCACCTCCGGCGTCATCGTCTCGCCGGGTTTCGGAATGAACGGCGACACGGCCGGCGGGCTGAGCAGGCCCGACCCCGTCTGCGTCCACACGTCGTGCCACTTGGCCTGCGGGGCCTGTGTCAGGTTGGCCGCGTTCTGGGTGGCGGTGGCGGCCGTGGACGCCGCCTGCCCGACCACGTCGGCGGGGATGTTAGGCACGGGCCAACTCCTTCTTCACGGCGGCCAGCTTGTCCGCCTGCTTGGTCTTGGCGTAGTGCTGTTCGAGCTGCATGTAGATGAGCTTCTTGCCGCCGTCGCGGGCGTACGCCAGCGGGGGGGCGGAGATCTTGTCGTAGGTGGCGAGCGCTTCGGTCCAGCACTTCTCGGCCTCGGCCGGCTTGCCGGCGAGGGCGTGGCACTTGGCCAGGCTGTCCAGGATGTGCGCCTCCGTCGGCGGCTGGTTCAACTTCTGCGCGTACACGCGGGCGGTGGTGAAGCACTCGACCGCTTTGTCCGGGGCACCGCCGTGGAAGAGCGTCACGCCCAGGTTGGTCAGGATCATCGGCACGAAGGCGGTCAGGTTGGCCGACATGGCCAACTTCAGCCCGTCGGAATAGGCGAGTGCCGCGGCCGTGTGGTCGTTCAGCGCCAGGTGCGCGTTGCCCAGGTTGTAATGCGCGCCCGCCAGGTCGCCGGGGGTGCCGGTCTGCTTCGCCAGGTCGAACTGCTGGCGGTACAGGGCGAGCGCGGCCGTGTGCTCGTTGCGGGACGCGGCGAACGACGCCAGCAGGCCGGTGAAGGCCACCCGCTCGGCGGCCGTCACCAGTCCGGCCGCGAGCATCTGCTTCGCCCGTGCCTCGATCTCCGCCGGCGGCAGGTGCATCGACTGCGCCTGAACGGCGTCGTCGGCCATCACCAGATCCACCGTGTGCCCGTTCAGCCGGTCGTCGATGACGATGTATTTCACCCACTCGCTCGGCGTGTTCTTTTTCAGGTGGGCCAGCACGCGGCGGTACTCGGCGGCGGCCTTCACCTCGCTCGGGTCGAGGACCATGACCACCGCGCCCACGTCTTCGGGCAGGGCGTTGGCGAACATGGCCAGCCCGCGGGCGAGTCGCTCGGCCGGGTCGGGGAAGCGGAGCGACTCCCACGCCGGCGGGGCGAGGATGTACTCGGCTTCGAGCGGCACGGCGAACGGCTGGTACGACTCGACGAGGTCGGCGTACACCGTGCGGCAGAAGGTGGCGGCGTCGGCGAACGCGGCGTCGGACGGCACCAGGATGGCCGACACGCGGTCGTCGTTCTCCAGGCCGGCGAGCAGCTTGTGCGTGATGGTCTTGGTGTCCGGGTCGGACAGCACCACCCGCATCCCGCACCCCGGGGCGTTCAGGAAGATGCGGAGGGATCGCACCTGCTCTTCGAAGAACTGTTGGAGGG
>JANNQE010000450.1:0-4144 GCA_031441625.1 Planctomycetia bacterium | reverse complement strand
CAGCCGGGGTAAACCCGGCCGCTCTTCGTGCTACGGCTTCGGCGGCGGGGGGAATTCCAGCTCGTTCTTCACGTCCTTCACCCCCGGCGTCAGGCGGAACATCCCCTCGACGAACCGGGCTTCCTCCTCGTCGGCCACCTTGCCCTTCAGCACCAATTGCCCGCTGTCGTTCACCGTCGCCTGAAGGCCGCTCACGCCGCTCAGGGTGGACGAGCCGGAGATGAGCGACTGCACGTCGGTTTGCAGTTGCGTGGTCGAAATCGGGGCGACGCCGAACCGGAGCGTTTGCGTGTACGCGATCGACCGCCCGGTGCTCAGTTGCTGGGAGGTGGAGTTGGCCCCGCCGATGCCGCCGGTGGCCCCGCCGAACCCGCCGGTGCCGCGAGTGCCGCCGGTGGTGCCAAGCCCGCCGAGTGTGCCCGTCGTGCCACCCAACCCGCCGGTCGCTCCGCCGCCCGTTCGCCCGGCCGTGCCGAGGCCGGTGGTCGCCCCGCCCAGGCCGCCGGTGGTGCCGCCGAGTCCGCCGGTGGTGCCGGTGCGTGCCCCGCCGGTGGTGGTGCCGCCCAGCCCGCCGGCGGTGGTGCGGCCCGCCGTCGCCCGCCCGCCGGTGCCGCCCGCGGCCGTGCCGGTGCCGCCATACAGCGCCGTCCCGAACCCGCCGGGGTTGACGATGGTGGTACCGGTGGACGACGCCGACGGCACCCCCTGGTAAGACGGGTTGGCGAAGTACGGCGACACGATGTTCGACGACTGTGCGACGCCGGTGCTGGACACCCCGGCCGAGGGGCCGACGGTCGGGGCGGTGGCGGCGGCGGTGGTGCCCTGCCCGCTCTGCTGTCCGCCGCCCTGTTGTCCGCCGCCCTGAATCCCGGTGCCACCCTGGATTCCGCCCGTCTGCTGGGCGAACACCCCGCCGGCCGCCAGCGCGGCGACGGCCACCGCCCACACACACCGTTTCAAGTCGGTCATCGGGAACCTCCGCATGTGGGGACGCATCACGGACGCGGTCGTATCTTCGGATTGTATCGGCCCCTTGTCGGCCCCGCTTCAGAAAGAACGATGAGAAGTTGAACATGAAGACGCTGTCTGCGGGGGTCGTCGGCACCGGGTTCATCGGGCCGGTTCACGTGGAGGCGATCCGGCGGTTGGGGCACCACGTGGTCGGTATCCTCGGGTCGAGTGCGGCGAAGAGCCGCGAGGCGGCGGACTCGCTCGGCATCCCCACGGGGTACGCCACCTTCGAGCAGTTGCTCGCCGACCCCGCGGTCGACGTGGTTCACCTGGCGTCGCCGAACCGCGTGCATTTCGCACAGTGCAAGGCCGCCATCGCCGCCGGCAAGCATGTGATCTGCGAGAAGCCGCTGGCGATGACGACCGCCGAGACCGCCGAGTTGGTGGCGCTGGCGGAGGCGTCGAACGTCGTCACCGCCGTGAACTACAACGTGCGGTTCTACCCGTGCGTGCTGGAACTGCGGGAGCGGGTGACGGCCGGTTCGCTCGGCCAAGTACTGCACGTCACCGGGTCGTATTTGCAAGACTGGCTGCTATATGACACCGACTTCAACTGGCGGGTGCTGGCCGAGGACGGCGGGGAACTGCGGGCGGTGGCCGACATCGGCACGCACTGGATCGACACCGTCTGTTTCGCCACCGGGCTGGAAATCGAGGCAGTGCTGGCCGACCTGAGTACCGTACATCCGGTTCGTTACCGACCAATCGGCGGGAGCGAGACGTTCAGCGGCAGCGGCGGGGGCGAACGGCCGAGCGTACCGGTGAGCGTGACGACCGAAGACTACGGGTCGATCCTGCTGCGGTTCAAGGGCGGGGCGAAGGGCAGCGTCACGGTGTCCCAGGTGACGGCCGGGCGGAAGAACTGCCTGCGGTTCGACGTGGCGGGGGCGAAGGCGTCGGCGAACTGGGACAGTGAGGAGCCGAACACGCTGCACGTGGGCTACCGCGACCGGCCGAACGAGCGGCTGGTCCGCGACCCGTCGTTGATGGCCGCCGGCGTGCGGCCGTTCGCGGACTACCCCGGCGGGCACGCGGAGGGCTTCCCGGACACGTTCAAGCATCTGTACAAGGCGGTGTACGCGGCGATTTCTAGGGTGGCCGACTCTCGCCGAGAGTCGGAACCGAACCCGCTCACGGCGAGAGCGGGCCACCCTATGCCCCTGTACGCCACGTTCGCGGACGGTCACAATGAGGTGCGGGTGTGCGAGGCCGTGCTGCGGAGTCACCGCGAGCAGCGGTGGGTGAACGTTTAACCGGGGGTGGTCATGCCGACAGAAGGGCCGAAGGCGTCGGTGGTGGTGTTCCCGTTCGACCTGTTCGGGAACGCCGGCACCGGGGCGGGGGCGGAGCGGCTGGGCGAGTTCGTGCGGGAGCTGCTGGACGACAACCGCCACGAGACGCGCCCGACGCGGTGCGACGCCTACCGCGGGCTGGTGAAGGTGAAGGAGTTCGCGTTCGACACCCCGCAGACGGTGCAGCGGTGGCGGACCATCGGGCGGCAGACGGCCCGCCAGTGTCTCCGCAACGGCGAGCGGGTGGTGTGGCTGGGGGGCAACCACCTGAGCGTGCTGCCGGTGTACGAGGAGCTGGGGGCGGACACGCTCGTGTTCCAGTTCGACGCGCACTTCGACATCTACCAGCTTCACAACGTGACCGCCAACCTGGCCAACGGCAACTTCCTGCTGCACGCCGAGACCGACCTGCCGCCCATCATCAGCGTCGGCCACCGTGACCTGTTCCTCACGCCGGGCGAGATTAACACCCGCTTCACCGCCGCGTACAGCAGCCTGGCCATCGCCAACGACATCGAGAAGTTCGCCAAGGAGATCCGCAAGCGGGCGGCGGGGGCGAAGCGGGTGTGGATAGACATCGACGCGGACGTGTTCGACCCGGCCAACGTGCCGGCCGTCCACCACCCGCTGCCGTTCGGCCTGTCGCCGCTGCTCGTGCTCAAGCTGCTTGACGCGGCGTTCGACGGGAACGTGGTGGGCGTGTCGGTGAGCGAGTTCGACCCGTGGCGGGACACGAACGACGCCGGCCTGAACGTGCTCGGCTGGCTGATCGAGTGGGTGCTCCTGCGGTGGTACGAGGGGTGACGCGAGCCGGGAGCCGTCGCCGGTGTCCCAGGTCTCCGCTCGCTCCGCTTGGATCACGTGTCTCGGAGGGTGGGTCGCGCCGAACCGAAGCCGTCCGTGCCGAACCCCCCCTACTTCTTCAGCATCCCCTGCACGTCCAGAAACTCGACGAACCGCGTCGGCCAGCTCTCGACCGGCTTGCCGGTCGCCTTCGCCGGGCGGTAGCCGAACCCGTGTCCCACTTTCGCATACGTGTGCAACTCGGCCGACACGCCCGCCTTCTTCGCGTCCTGGTAGTGTGTCACCAGCCACGCGGCGGCCCCGTCGTCGTCGCCCACCAGAATCCACGTCGGCGGACAGTTCTCCTTCGTCACATTCGAATCGCGGATGCCCTGCGGCCCGGAGTACACGAGCGCCTGAAAGCTGGGCACGGCGCTCTCGCGGTCGATGGGGTCCGTCGCCTTCGGATCGCCCTTCTCGGCCTTGCGGCACACCAGACCGACCACCTCCCCGCCGGCCGAGAAGCCCATCATCCCCACGCGGGTCGGGTCGAGGTTCCACTCCTTCGCCCTGCTCCGCACCAGCCGCAGCGCCCGCTGACCGTCTTGCAGGGCGTGAACGTCGATCTTGTACGGCGAGTCCTTCTCGCGCGCCAGCCGGTGCCGCAGCACCACGGCCGCGATGCCCTTCTCGCTCAGCCACACGGCGACGTTCTCGCCCTCGTGCTTCACCCACAGCTCGCGGTGCCCGCCGCCCGGCACCACCACCACGGCCGCCCCGGTCGCCTTCTCCTTCGGCGGCAGGAAGACCGTCACATACGGGTTGTGAACGCCGGTGACGCAGTACTCGCCGGTGTCCTTGTTCTCCTTCGCGCGGGTCTCCTTCACGTCCTTCTTGTCCTCGAAGCCGGGCGCGCCCTTCTCCCACAGCGGGACGACGAGCGGCTCGGCAGCGAGCAGGGGGGCGGTGAGGATCAGCAGGGGGAGGAGCGAGCGGAGCATGGGAGGGGTCTCATTGTTAGCCCGACGCGCGAGCGAGGGGCCAGCCGGTTTCGGTGG
>JANNQE010000449.1:0-8172 GCA_031441625.1 Planctomycetia bacterium | reverse complement strand
CGACCACCGCCAAGGCGTACACCATCCGCGGGAAAATGACGGCGAAGGAGGTGACGCTCGAAGGCCTGCGGGTGAGCGACCTGTCGGCCGACGTGACGTTCATCGACGGCAAGCTGACGCTGTCCGACCTCGTCGCCTCGCTCCCGTCGTCCGACCCGAACGACAAGCCGGGACGCGTCACCGGCTCGGCCGTCGTGGCGTTCTCCCCGCGCGGCAACCTGACCGCCACCCTGACCCTCACCCGCGTCCACCTGGGCGAGGCGCTCAAGGCGGTGCCCGGCGGCGTGGACGTGAGCGGGCTGGTGAGCGGCAAGGCCGAGTTCCAGGCTCCCGTGAACGAGTTGAACGACCCCGCCACGTGGGTGGCGTCGGCCGAATTGTCCTCACCGGCGGTGGTGGCGTTCGGCCGGGCGGCGAAAGACGTGGTGACGAAACTGACGCTCAAGGGTGGCAAGGCGACCGTCACCGACCTCTCCGCCGAAGTGGAGGGCATCCCGGCCACGGGCGACGGCACGCTGACGCTCTCGGGCAAATACCCGTTCACCGCGGCGGTTCGCACCAAGCCGAGCCAGGTGAGTGAGTTGCAAAAGCTGGTGCCTGAACTGGAACTGCCGGTCGCCATCCGGGGCAAGTTGACCGCCGACGCGAACCTGGAGGGCACGTTCCACCCGCTCACCATCGCCGCATCCGGCACGGTCAACGCCACCGATTTCGCCGTCGGCGAGGGGGCCGGCGACACCCTCTCGGCCAAGTTCAAGGTGGACTCCGAACGGGTGAAGATCACCGACCTGAAGGCCGGCGTGTTCAAGGGCACCCTCACCGGGCTGATCGACTACCCGCTGGGGGCGGAGAGTGCGGGCGAGGTGGCGGTGAAGTTCCAGAAGATCGACGCGGGTGCGGTGGCGGCGGCCTTCCCGAAGGTGCCGGTGAAGCTGACCGGCGAGGTGTCCGGGGACGTGACCGGGAAGTTGCCGGCGGCCAAACCGGGGGAGGAGCGGTCGATCGCGGCGGACGTCAACCTGACCGCGCCCAAACTCAGCGTGCAGGGCATCCCGGCCGAGAAACTGACCGGCAAGCTGTCGGTGGAAGGGTCTGCGTTGAAGTACGAGTTGGAAGGGAAGACGCTGGGCGGGTCGTTCGACGTGAAGGGCCGCTACCCCGCGGCGAAGCCGGCTGACCCGGCTGCACCTCCGGCCAAAGAGGCGAAGAAGGACGAAGACGGGCTGGTCCGCCTCCGCGGCATCGACCTGAGCAGGCTGGCCGACGCCCTCAAGCTGACCGGATTCCCCCTCCGCGGGGTGGTGGACCTGACCTTCTCGTACTCCGCCGACCTGAGCGACGGCGACGGGCGGTATAGCGTCCGCGGGCTGGGGTTCGGCCGCGAGCAGTTGATCCCCGAGATCAGCGGGCGTGCGAAACTGCGGAAGGGCAACCTGGAACTGGTGGACACCGTCGGCCCGGTCTCCCGCGGCACCATCCGGGCACAGGTGCGGGCCAGCCTCGCGGACCCGTCCCGCAACTTCTACCGCCTGTCCGTCGATCAACTGGAACTCACACGGCTGTTCGGGGCGTTCAGCGAAGGGCGGTCGCCCATCGACGGGGTGGTGTCGCTGACCGCCCGCGGCAAGCTGTGGCCGGAGTTCACCGCCACCGGCACGGTCGGCCTGACACGCGGGCGGATCGGCGGACTGACCGTCACCGAACTTCGGGTGCCGTACACCCTCAGCGTCCGTAGCGGCGGCGGGCTGTTGACGGTGCGAGACGCGGCCGGCGTGGTCGGCAACGGGCGGCTGAGCGGCCAGTTCGAGTACGGGTGGGGGGCGAGCGGGCGAGCCGTCGGGCAGATCAAGTTCACCTCCGTCCGCCTGGGCAGCGTGCTGACCGACCTGCGGCAATCGAACTACTTCGGCGGGGCGCGGGTGACCGGCCGCATCGACCTGAAAGGGGAGAACCTGCAGTCCTTCGATGACCTGACTGCTACAGTGGTCGCCTCCATCGAGCAGGCCGCCGTCCGCGACCTGCCGGCGCTGAACACCATCGTCCCGTTCATCCCACCGACGGCCCTACTCCAACCGTTCGACAGCGGCGAACTCCGCGGGCGGCTGTCGCGTGGGGTGTTCCGCATCGAAAAGCTCACCCTCGCCAGCCCGACCGCCGATCTGTTCGCTGACGGCACAGTGACCACCGCCGGCCGACTCGACCTGGGCGTGGTGGTGCGGACCGGGTCGCTCGGCCTGAACGACTCGCTGCTCCGTCAACTCGGGGTGTCGCTGCCGATCCCGATCGCCCCGATGCCGCTGGAAGTGATCCGCGACGTGAGCGCGTTCGTGTCCAACCAAACCGTCCGCCTGAACGTCACCGGCACCCTCGCTAACCCGCAGCCGAAGGTGAATGCCACCGCCCTACTCGCCGACGAGGCCGTCCGCTTCCTCCTCCGCCGGTACGTACCGGCTGCCGCCGCCGTACTACCAGAAATCTCCCCGCGGACGACAAGGTAGGTGCCGCCTGCCGGGCGGCACAAGTTGGCAACGGTGGTGCCGCCCGGCAGGCGGCACCTGCCAATTTTATCGGGACAATCGGCAGACACGGTAAGTATGGTAGATTCGGCTAAATCGGAAGGGCCGGTGATGTCGATACCTCCGGAGACGACACCGGAGGTTGGTCATGCGGCTCTTTCGCGTTTTGTTGGTTGAGGTCGCGGCGATCTCGGTTGCCGCCAGCCTGAGTGGGTGTTCCTCACTCGGCCTCAACCCGCCCCGGTACAAATTGCTCTCCGAAGCGGAGCAGTTCCGTAACGGTGCTGCTCCGCCGCCGGTACTCGCCCGGGAGTTGGCCAAGGTGCCGCTGGTCGAGTACATCGTCGAGCCGGGCGACGCATTGCTGATCCAGCCGGTCGAGTTCGACTCGCCCGTCCGCCTGCCGGCCGACCAGCCGGTGCTGCCCGACGGGGTGATCGAACTGGGCGAGTATGGCCGACCGGTGGTCGCCGGGAAGACCGTTCCGGCCATCGAGGCCGAGGTGCGGCAACTGGTGAAGGCGAAGGAGAAGAAGGACGTCGCGCTGACGGTGCGGCTCATCAGCCGACAGAGCAAGGTGTACTACGTGATCGGCGAGGTGAACTCGCCCGGCTCGTTCCCGCTGAGCGGGCGTGAGACCGTGCTCGACGGGCTGATGGCCGCGGGCGGGCTGACCCGTTCGGCCGCCCTCACCAAGGCCATTCTCGTCCGCCCGTCGCAACCCGACAGTTGCCGCGAGGTCTTGCCCGTCTGCCTTCAACAGATCGTCCAACTCGGCGACACCACTACGAACTACCAGATCCGCCCCGGAGACCGCATCTACATCCCCAGCCAGGGGATGCTGGAAAGCCTGTTCCCCACCCAACAGGAGGAGACCGGCCCGTGCTGCAAGTCGCACGCCCCGTGCTACCCCGGCGGGATGGTCGGCGGGTGCGCCCCGGCGGTCGCCACGGTGCCGGTTGCGAACGCACCCGTGTTCACCCCGGCCCCCGCCGTCGTGCCCCGCTGAACTCTGGCACGCCAGATGCGGAACACTTCCAGAACGGGCAGACTCGACCCGCCGGGAGGATCGTCGTGAAACGCTTCCGAGTGATCGCTCTATGGGTGCTCGGGGTGGTCGCCGTGCTGCTGCTCATCGGCTGGTTCGGCCTGAAGGCGTACCTGTCCGGGTCGGGTGGCCGCGAGACGGTGGCCGCCCAACTGAGCGAAACCCTCGGCCTACCGGTCGAGGTGCAATCTCTGGACGTGGGCGTCGGCTCCACCACCGCCGCCCTCCGCATCCCCGATCCAGGGTCCGACCCCCCCGGTGACCTGCTGAAGGTCGGTTCGCTCAACACCGACCTGTCGCTCGGTGGAATGCTCAGCGGGAAGAGCACCCCCACCCGCGTCACGGCGAAGGACGTGGAAATCCTGTTGCGGATCGACGAGAAAGGCCAACTCCTCTCCCCGCTGCCGCAGCCCAAGCCGTCGAGCGGCGGCGGCCCACTGCCGTCGGTCAAACTGTCGGCCGTCACCGTCCGCATCCGCCAGACCGGGCGACCGGAGTTCGTGCTGACCGGGCTGTCGGGCGAACTGAAGCGGGAGGGCGACGGGTACGTCATCAGCGGCAACGTGGACGACCCGAACTGGGGCAAATGGACGCTGAGCGGGAAACTGGCGAACGACCCGGCCGACGGCCAGGTGGAACTGAGCACCGAGCGCGGCCGGCTGGACATGGCACTCATCCGCACCATCCCGTATGTGTCGCCGGAAGTATGGGATCACCTGAATGCGTCGGGCGAAACGCCCGCGGCGGTGCGGTTCACCTTCAAGCCGGGGGCCGATCTGGGGTACGCGGTTGAGCTGAACCCGAAGGCCGCGGCGAGCGTGACCGTGCCCGACGTGGACGTGACGGGCACCAGCGTGAAGGGGAAAATCCTGATCGCCGACGGCAAGGTGTCGGTGAGCGACGGCAGCCTGTCGGTGGCCGACGGCACCATCGGGCTGAGCGGGGTGTACACGTTCGACAAGCCGACGAAGGAGATCGAACTGAAGGTGGCGGCCGACCAGTTGGACATCCGCAAGCTGCCCGCGAAGTGGGGGCTGCCGAAGGAGATCGAGGGCAAGCTGAAGGGCAGCGCCGCCCTGCAAGTCCACATCCCGCCCACCGGCAAACTGGACACCCGCGGGTCCGGGCAAGGGGTGGTCGAGGGGGCGAAGTTGGCCGGGTTCAACGCCGAGATCACCCTCCGCCTGACAGCCAAGGACGGCGGCTACCACTTCGACAGCGGGCCACCCTCGCGATGACACCACTGCAAGATAGCGGGCACGGCTGACGGGATCGCCCGTTGGCTGTGCCCGCGTTCATGGCCGCAGGCGGTGCCGGCCGTCAGTGTGCTTCGGCGGAAGGTTTTTCGACTGCCCCAGACAGGATTCGAACCTGTGACCTGGCGTTTCGGAAACGAGACGGGGCGGACCAAAAAACACGTAAAAATCCCTGGATTATCAGGCATTCTACCACTTCTCACCCGCATTGCAAGCCGTTGCATCCGATGCGTCAACACCCCTTGAAAAGCGGATATCGCGGAACGAATCGCGGAAGAATCGCGGAAGACGTGCGAGTGGTCACCCGCCGCTCCCGCTCCACCCGCACCACCTGGGCCAACTTCGGCCAGTCGCCCAGGTAGGCGTTCAGGGCGGTGGTCGTCGTCGCCGTCCGCCGCTCCACCCGCCCGTGCCCCTTGTCGAGCGTGGACGCCGTCTGCCGCTCGTTCGCCAGCCGCCGCTGCTCGCAGGGGGAACGGTTCGCCTCGTCGGCGAACTCGGTGGCGTTGGCGGCCTCCAGGAGCGGCTGGTTGTCCTTCACCGCCAGCAGGTAGTCCCCGCCGGCGTGGGTGATGGTGTCGCACACGTCCCGGTGGGTGAACATGGCGTCGGCGGTGATCACCCGCCCGGCCAGCCGGCCGCGAACCTGGTTGGCCAGCCCGTCGAACCCGAGGCGGAGGGCCACCCCGCCGGCGAACCACAACTTGGTGGTCGGCGGGACGGTCAGCATGGTCGGCCCTCCACGCCGCGGAGGACGGCGACGAGGACGTCCGGGCGGATGTCGGCGGGAAAGCGGACGACGGCCCCACCCGGCAGGGCCAACTCGATGCCCGTCGGCACCGGCGACGGGGTGAGGCGGATGGGGACGAGGGCGGGAAGCGGAGTGGCGGGCGGGTCGGCGGCGAGAGTCCGTTTCCACACGGAGAAGGACGGCTCGGACACGCCCTCCGCGGCGCAGAACCAGGCGACCGTCTGACTGGACCGGCGGAACCGCTCCACCCGCTCGGCCCACTGCCGACGAGTGGCTTCGGGATCACGACGCGACTTCGACACGGGGACAGCAGGCATCGACGTCTTCCTCCACGGAGTTGGGGACGACGCCGACGATACCTCACCTGTCCATCACGTGATCCGCCGGACAGGTACGGTTAGTCCGGTGCAGTCATCGCGCCGAGCAGGTTCCGCAGCGAGAACTCGGTGACCGCAGTGACCGCGTCGGCCGCCCCGTAGTAGACGAGCAGCACGTCGCCGTCCCGCACCACCCCGGTCGGGAACACCACGTTCGGCACGAAGCCGTTCACCTCGAACTCCGCCTCGGGACGCATGAACGGCTCCGCGGTCCACTTCAGCACCTTCGCGGGGTTGTCCGCACCGAGCAGGAGCGCCCCGCCGGAGTACGTGCCGACCTCGCCCGGGCGCGTCGGGTGTCGGTTCCCGTGGTAGATCGCCAGGTCGCCGTCGGGGACGCGGACCGGCGGCGGACCGGCACCCACCCGGCCGGATTGCCACTCACCCGCCGGGAGGGTCAGCGGCGTGTGCCCGCCCCAGTGGATCAGGTCCGGCGACCGCGCGACCCACATCTCGGGACGGGTGAACGGCGTCCCGCACACCGGCCGGTGCAGCGCCGCGTAGGTGCCGCCGATCGTCGCCGGGAAGAGCACCACGTCCTTGTTCTCGGGGCAGAAGATGACCCCGTGCCGCGTGAACGTGCGGAAGTCGGCCGTCGAAGCCAGGGCGGTCGCCGGGCCGTGCCGCGACACGGCCACGTAGGTGAAGGAGAACCGGCCGTTCAGCGCCGTGATCCGCGGGTCCTCGACACCGTACTCCTCGCCCTCACCCTGCGGGCGGAACGTGACGGGCGTGACTTCCCGCACGGCCCGCCCGTCGCCGCAGCGCACGACCCGCAGGTGTGAGGTGAAGGTGAGCCTTACCAGTCCGTCGGCCTTGCGGCGGACCACCCGCGGATCGACCACCTCCAATTCGGCGTCGGGCACCCAGTCGATCGTCAACCCGGCGATCGGGTCCCACCGCGGCAAGCCCGTGAACCCCGGCCGCCGTTCCCGCGGTCGCTCGGCGACCCGAACCAACAGCACGACCTCATGACCCGCCCGAACCGCCCCGGGGTTGAACACGCCGACGACCTCGAAGTCGTCGCGGGACGCGGGTACGTCTGCGGGTCGGAGCAACAGCCGGGTGGAGAGCCGTCGGACGGTCATCGGTCGGCCCCCGCGCGGCGGGCCAGTGCGTCGGCCGCGCACGCCGTCGCCAGGGAGTCGCGGCCGTTGGCCTCGGTCACCACCCGCTGGTGGGTGCGGTCCCGAATCCAGGCGACCTGATCCGCCATCATGGCCCGGAGGAGTTGACTGTAAAGCGGCGACTTCTCCTGTCCGTCCCCGAACGACAGGTCCATGACCTGGGACGCGTCCATCGCCTTCCCGCGGCCGCGGCAGGCACGGTCGTTCCCCCCGTACGAGGCGGTCACGTCGAGCCGGGCACCGGGGAACAGGTCGCACAGCTCCCGCGTCTGTCGCTCGTCGGCCAGCGCGTGAATCCGCGCCCGGGTCGGCACCCAGTCGAACAGCGTCACGTCGCCACGTTCGAAGACCAGTCGGAGTTCCTGCCGGTCCATTCGGCCGGCCTGGTGGAAGCCGTGGTAGAAGTTGACCAGTGCGTCGCCGTAGCGGACCGCGGCGTGCACGTGTTCCTCGATCGCGGTCCCCGGGCGGACCCCGACCTGCGCTGCCTCGACCCGCCCCGCCCCGAGCCACCCGCGGACGACGAACCGGCCGAAGGCGGCGGGGGTCTCGGGCGGAACGGTGCTCGCGTCCGGACCGGGCAGGGGCACGGTGGCCCGCTCGTCCGACGGCGGGGAGGCGGGTAGCGGAACGGTCAGCTTGGCGTCGTCGGCGTTCACGGTGGGCGCTCGTGGGGTACGACTGAGAGGGTGACGACAGCGGCCACTGTTGTCAAGCGTCAAACCGGCGAATGATCGAGCGGGGTTCCGGTCGAGTAGGGAGAGTGACCACCCGTCGATACACACGGTCGCCGACTCTCGCACACTCCAGGATACCCCGAGCAGTGCAAGCACATGAGGGCGGGCGAACAGAATATCCGTCACTGGCGAGAAGGAATCGGTCAACGGCAACTCTTCCGTCGGGCGGTGTCCAGACGGTTTCCCCAGAATGGGACAACCCCAAATAACCAAAAACAGGGAGACTTCTCGCTGGACGCGACAGGTACTTGGCCTCGGTCGGGCATAGGTTTACGTCGAGAACCCGATCGGCAGCCTGGAAACACCAGGAGTTCGTCGGCGTTGAACGCGACTTCGGTCCCAGGTGCCGGAAGACAGGTG
>JANNQE010000448.1:0-3188 GCA_031441625.1 Planctomycetia bacterium | reverse complement strand
TGGGCTGATCGGAACTTGGGGTTGCCAACGGTCTTTGGGTCGGTTTGAATCAGGCCGGTTTCAGATCGGACTCTCGCAGGAACGCTGGCCATGGACAGCCCCCGAACACACGCCGCCATCACCGCCGAATTCCGCACGCCCGTCCGCATCCTCCTGCCCAAATTGCTCCACAGTCGCGACCAGTGGAAGCGCAAGTGCCACGCCCGACGTCGGCAAAACAAAGCCCTACAGATCACCGTCCGCGATCTGACGGCGAGCCGCGACGCCTGGCGCGCCAAGTACGAACAACTCCTCGGCCAACACCACCCGCGGCACCGCGAACGCGAACCCGCCCGCGCACAAAAAAAGTAGCCGCCGCCGCCCCGCCCCCGCGCGGTGGGCACTACGCGGTCGCCGTCATCGCCCGGGCCATCCGCCTGCTCCGGAACGCGGCCCTCTCGCTCCGGGGCACCGCCGCCAGCCTCGCCGAGTTCGCCGCGACCGGCGGGACGGCGGCCCCCCGGCCGCACGCCAGCACCATCCGCTCCTGGCTGCTCCGCCTCGGGCTGTACGCCCTGACGCGCCCCCTCCCGTCGCAACCCGCCTGGCTGTGGCTGGTCGATCACAGCGTCCAAATCGGCTCCGTCAAACTGCTGGTGATCCTCGGTTGCCCGTTGACGCAGGTGCCCTTCGGCGAACGCGCCCTGCGGCTGTCCGACCTGTCCCTGATCGCGCTGGTGCCGATGACGCACGCCACCGGCGCGGCGGTCGAGCGGGAATTGGAAGTGGCCGCGTGGCGGACGGGCCGACCGGCGCTGATCGTCGCCGATCAAGGCTCGGATCTGGTCAAGGGGATCGCCAGCTATCGCGAACTCCGGCCGGACGTCGCCCACGTCCCCGACATCGCGCACTATGGCGCGAACTTGCTGCAACGCCAGTGGGAAGGCGACCCGCAATGGGCGGAGTTCGTGGCGAAGTTACAAGCCACGAGTACCGCCGTGCGGCAATCGTCGGCGGCGTCTCTGGTGGCCCCGCGGTTGCGGTTGAAGTCGCGGTTCATGAATGTGCGGACGCCGTTGCGGTTCGCCCAGCGGGTGTTGGCCGTCCTGGAAAGCCCGTCGCCGAGCGGGTCGGTGGTGGCGCACTACGGCTGGCTGCGGTCGTTTCGCGCCGCCGTGTCGGCCTGGGTGAGCGCGCAAACGCTGGTGGACCGGACGATCGCCCTGTTGCGTGTCGAGGGGTTGCACGCGGGGTCGCAGTCGCGGTTGGCGGCGGTGTGGGACGGCGTGGCTGAGCCCACCCGTGCGACGGCCACTGCGGCGGGGTTGGTGAACTATGTTCGCCGGTATCAACCGCAGGAGTCGGGCGTGACGTACGCGGCGAGTACGGAGGTGTTGGAATCGAGTTTCGGGAAGTTGAAGCGGTGGGAAGGCGTGCAAAGCAGCAGCGGGTTCACGGGGCTGTCGTTGGCGTTGGGCGTGGCGGTCGGTCACTGGGACGAGTCGGCGGTGGCAGCGGCGTTGTCGGCGGTGCCGGCGAAGCAGGTGTCGGGTTGGGTCCAACGCACACTGGGCCGGTCGGTGCAATGGCTCCGGAATCAGCTCTTGGGCCGGCGAAGCGTACCAGATCGAGGATGAACGCAAAACGCGGTCAAGAAGAACTTCCGATCAGCCCACGGTAAGGCCGTCGAGCCAACCGGGGGTGACGGCGGTGTCGTTGTTGAGCAGTACGACGTAGTCGCCACGGCAGTGCGGCAGCGCCTGGTTAACGCCGGCGGCGAAGCCGACGTTGGCCTCGATGCGCAGCGCGGTGACGCGGAGCGGGCCGGGTCGGGCTTGGAAGTCGGCGAACAGGGCGGGCGTCTCATCAGTCGAGCCGTTATCGACCAGCACGACCTCGTAAGGCGACCGCGTGTGCCGCCACACGCTTGCTAAACAGACGCGAGTGAATTCGACGGCATTGCAGGCGAGGATGACGATGGACGCCAGTCCGGTGCCGGCGGGCGGGACGTCCGCGAACCACGGCTCGGCGGGCAGGACGCCCGGGGCGGCGGCGGCCAAGCGGCGGCGCTGGGCCGCCCACGCCGCCTGCTCGCGCGACCGCCCCGCGTCACCCAACGCCTGAAAGAGCGCGGACGCGGCGGCCCGATCAAAGGGGCGGGCCGTTGCGGCCATCCGCAGGTGGGGCAGGGCGTCAGCAGGCCGGCCGGCACGGCCCAGGGCACAGCCGAGGGCGGCGCGGCCGAGGGCCAAGTCGGGACGGGCCAGCACCGCTTCGTAGTAGTGCGTCAGTTCGCCCGTGTGGTCGCCGAGCGTCAGGTGCAACCGCCAGCGGAGCAGCGCCGTTTTCGCGGCGCGTTCGCCGGCCGGGTCGTGGGCGTGTTCCCAGCCGGCCCGCTCCCAGGCGACGCGCAGCTCGTCCCAAACGCGCGGGTCGGGGACGGCGGCACTCTCTGAGTCAGGCAAACCGCCCTCGTCGAGCCAGGCGAGCGCGGCGGGATCCGCCTCCCGGCAAGCGTCCAGCACGGGCGTATGTCGCGGCCCCGGGCCGGGCCGGCGCGGCGTCCGCACCTGGCCGTCCAGTTGGGCGGCTGCTCGGGCCAGCGCGTCGCCCCAGAAGTCGGCGAAGCGACACGCTGCGACCCGTTTCTGGCCGGCGGCGGCGATTTCGATCCGCGCCGCGACGTCACTGAGGTAGCGGTCGAGCCGCGCTTCCAGGTTCGCGTCGTCGTAAGTCACGCATTCGACGCCGGGACGGAACAGCGCCGCCGCCTCGGCGTTGCCGGCCTCCTGGAACACCAGTGCGCCGCGTGCCGTCGCCTCGAACAGCCGTTGGTTCGCCTCGCCGCGGGCCGAGCGGTTGAAGACGATTTTCGCCCGGTCCAACAGCGCCCGGTAGTCCGCGCCGAACACGCCGGTGGCGAGGTGGACGCGGCGGCCGGAGAGCGCCGCCAGCCGCGCCAGCCACGGCAGACGCTCGCCCTGCACGGCGGGTTTCAGGTTGCCGACGAACAGCACGTCCAGGTCGCGTGGGGCGGCCGGCGGCGGGCCGTCGTTGTAGGCGGGGCCGTGGCCGTAAAGAATCGCCGGCCGGGCGTGATCGATGCCGGCGCGGGCCAGCGCGGCGACGCCGGGAGCGTCGGTCAGCACCAGGTCGCAGGCGGGCAGTTGCCGGCGATACTGGTGCCACAACAAGTTCCAGTCGGCGGC
>JANNQE010000447.1:0-6324 GCA_031441625.1 Planctomycetia bacterium | reverse complement strand
GGTTTTTTTTTTGTAACGGGTGGCACCCCCCCCCCCCCCCGGGCCGCTCGCCGTTCGGCGTCAGTTCGACGCCACCGCGTCGCCCTTCTTGGGCACGAAGTCGCCGGCCAGCTTCTGCCCCTTCGCCGGGGTGAACACGCCGGACGAGTACTGCGGGTGGCTGGCGTCGATGACCATGACGGTGCCCACGTAGAACGGGGCGGCGGCGCGGGTGACGACGTACCGCTTGCCCGCCTTCACCCCGGCGTTCGACCCGCCGGAGAAGGTGATGATGTCGAGCGACTTGCCGTCCTTGTCGCCCACCGTCAGCACGTCCCCGCGGAAGTCGGCGTCGGCCTCGGCCACGCCCTGGCGGGCTTCCAGCAGGCTGCGGGTCTTCTCCGCCTGGGCCAGCAGAGCGTTCTCGGTCACATTCAGTTGCAGCAGGCGGTCGGCCGCTTGCTTCTCGGCCGCCGCCTTGTCGATCACGGCCACGTCGCGGGCGGTGGTGAGCAGCGTCACCTGGGTGGTCAGGTTGTTCGTCTGGTTCTGTTGGCTCAGGTTGACCGCCTGGTAGTCCGTCAGTACCGGCTGGAGCTTCTGCGTCAGGTCGGCGATGTTCGCCACCGACACCTTCAGTTTCAGGTACTCGTTCTCGAAGTCGTTCCGCTCCTTGCGGATGGCGATGACATTCTGGTCGGCCGACGACAGGCGGTTGTCGTACAGTTTCCGCTCCTCGATCACCTGCTTGGTCAGCTTGTCGGCGCTCGTCTGCGCCTCGTCGGCCGACTTCTGCGCCCGCAGCGCCTCCGCCTTCCAGTCCGAGCGGGTGGCGAACAGGATGGCGGTGAACCCCAGCCACACCAGGGAGACGAGGAACACGAACACCGTGAGCAGCTTGCCGAGCGCGTTCATGGGGTCAACTCCTGTGCGGGCTGCGGGGTGGTTGTAGTTACTTCTTCGGGTCGAGAATGAACGCCGACGGGCCGGTCGGGGCGGGCGGCACCGCCCCCACCTTCGCCCCCTTCAGGTCGTCCAGACGCAGCAGCAGTTGGTTGCGGCGGCGGGCGAGCGACCCGCCACGGTTCTCCCAGTTCACCCGCAGGTCGGCCAGCGCGGGCGTCTCGATCTCGTGCTTCTTCAGCCGCTCGTCCAGCCAGGCGAACCGCCCGTTCAGGGTGTCGACGTCGGCGTTCAGGACGGTCAGTTCCTTCACCGCCTTGTCGATGACCGTGATGTGGGCGGCGGCGTCCGTCTGCTGGTCGATCAGGCTCTTCCGCATCTGTTCCACGCCGGCGAGCGGGGTCTTCTTGTCGAGCGACAGGATCTTCCGGGCCGGGTCGGTGGACCAGTCGTAGTTGCCCACGCGGGTGACGGCGTTCGGGTTGGCCGGGTCTTTGGCCCCGCCGCGGGCCAACTCGATGTTGTAGAAGGTGCCCGTGTCGGCCTGCTCCAGTCGGGCGGCGACCTTGGCCCGCAGGTCCTGCAGGCGGGCGTCGGCTTCGGCCACGCGGTCCAACTCGGGGGCGTACCCGGTCTGCACCTTGAACGCGCGGTCGTCCAGCCGCTTCACCTTGTCGGTCAGCTTCTCGCCGGCCGTGTCCACCGCGTCCGCGGCGTCCACGCGCGTGAAGAAGGCGGCCGTCGCCCACGACAGCACGGCGACCGCCGCGAAGGCGTTCAGCAGCACCAGGAACTTACCCAAGTAGGTGAACATCGGCGGCCTCGCGGGGGCGGTCGGCGGTGGGCGGTCACTTGCCGGCTTTCAGCTTCTCGGCCTCGAACACCTGGCTCTCGAGCCGGAACAGTTCGTCGAACCGCACGCCGACGAGCTGCTGGAGTTCGAAGATCTCCTTCTCCAGTGCCTTCTGAGCGGTGGCGGCGGCCTTGACTTTCTTGTCCAGGTCGTCGGTGCGGCCCTGGGCGTCGTCGCGGTGCTTGGTGCGGGTGGCCACCTGGTCGGCGGCGGCCTTCTCCTGGGCGGCGAACGTCTTGGTGATGTCCAGTTGCCGCTGGAGCATGAAGTCCAGGTCTTGGGAGGTCTTCAGTTTGTTGTTGTAGGTCAGGCCGAAGCTGGCCAACTCGCTCTCGCCCTGGCGGTCGTACCGCTCGGGCATCGACGACAGCCGCTGAGTGCGATCGAGCACGGCGTTGGCGTAGTCGTTCAGCCCGACGAGCAGGGTCGTCCGCTTCTGCCCGACGGCACTCGGGTCGAGGACGGCGAGCAGGCCGGCGGCGCGGCGGCGGCGGTCCACGCCGGACAGCGAGGCGGACTTGGACGAGAGCGCCTTCCAGTACGCCTTCTGGGCTTCCAGGTAGGCCGTCTGTTTGGCCTCCTGGCCGACCGCCCTGGGTGCCCGCTGGTACTGGTCGAAGGCGGCGTCGCGGGCGGCGCGGGCTTCCCGCTTGGCCTTCTCGTACTCGTCGCACAGGGTCGGGTCCGCCTTGCCAATCGCCAGGGCGAACTTGGCGTCGAGGGCCGAGCGGGCGAAGCCGAGCAACTCGGCGGAGGTGAACACGTTCGGGTACTTCGGCTGAAGGGCCTCGGCCAGCCACTCGCGGTAGGCCGCCCGCTCCTCGAAGTCGTCGGCCAGCAGGGTGAGCGGGCCGGGGTCCAGCTTGTCCTTGTTGGCCTTGTTCGGCAGGCCGACCAGGAACTGAATCTTCGCCTCGTTGGTCCCCTGGGCGGCCAGCTTCGCCTCCACCTGCTTCTGCATGTCTTCCACTTCGGCGACCACCGACAGCGGCGGGGTGGCGGCCATGCCGGCGAAGTCGCCCCCGCGGGTGGCACCGGTGAAGTGGTCGACCAGCACCTTGTTCCGCAACTCGCGGCCGTACAGCGTGACCGTCTCTTCCGGCTTGTTCGGGTCGAACGTCTTGCCGGTGCCGGGTTCGGTCGGCAGCCCGGACAGCACCAGCTCGTGCTTCTCGATGGCGATGTTCTGCTCGTGCCGCTTGGCCCACGACGTGGTGGCCAGGTACGCGACGCCGGCGGCGGCGAGCAAATTGAGGAACAGCAGGACGATGCCCAAAGGTTTCATGGCGTGGTCTTGGCCTCGGGCTGTTCGGGGGCCGGAGCGTCCGCGGCGAGTCTTGAGTCTGATTTTGACGGATGAACCCGACCGTAGCAAGCGCACGTTCCGGGTAAACCGCGGGGGATGGTCCGTGCACAGTGGCGCAAGCGTCACGGGCGGATCGACCCATCAGCCACTATACGCCAACGCGATGGGGGTTGGGCGCGTTGGGGGGATTTTTGCGCGCGGGGCGGGGCGGCGGCATGGCGAACGGCGCGACGTGAGTCCGCCGGTGCCGGGTCACCCCGGCGGCGGGGCGGCATCGGCCTGCCCGAGCGGGCGGGCGGGGCCTCACTTGCGTTCGAGTTCGGCGATCAGGTCGGACAGGTCGAACGGAACGGCCGTCTCCATCAGCCTCTTCAACTCTTCCTCTTCCTCATGCGTCCCCTTCGGGAGCAACGCCCACACGCGGGCCTCGGACACATCGAGCCGATGCCGCAGTTCGGCGTTCTCCGCCTGGAGTTCCTGGTTCTGCCGCTTCAGCACGTCGATCATGGAAAGGAGTTGAATCTCGTTCATGGCCGGCCCTCCAAGGTCGATGCCATCATACCACGCGGCTCACCCCTCCAGGTACGCGCCCATCTTGCGGAACTTGTCGTACCGCTCTTGAAGCAGTTGCGGGATGGGCTTGTCGGCCAGCTCACGCAGGTGGCGGGTCAGGTGCGCCCGCAGGGTGTTCGTCATCTCCCGCGGGTTGCGGTGCGCCCCGCCGATCGGCTCCGGGATGATGTCGTCGATGACGCCGTGCTTCTTCAGGTGTTCCGAGGTCAGTTTGAGTGCCTCCGCCGCCCGCGGCTTGGTGTCGTCGTTCGCCACCTTCCACAAGATGCCCGCGCACCCCTCCGGCGAGATGACCGAATAGTAGGCGAACTGCAACATGCTCACCCGGTCGCCGATGCCAATCCCCAGCGCCCCGCCGCTGCCCCCCTCGCCGATCACCACGCACACGACGGGCGTGGGCAGTTGCGTCATCTCCAGGATGCTGGTGGCGATGAGCTGGCTCTGGCCCCGCTCCTCCGCCCCGATGCCGGGGTACGCGCCGGGCGTGTCGATCAGGCACACGACGGGCAGGCGGTACTTGGCGGCCAGCTTCATCTTGCCGAGCGCCTTGCGGTACCCCTCCGGGTGGGCGCACCCGTAGAAGCACTGCTGTCGCTCCTTCAGGTTGCGGCCCTTCTGGTGGCCGACGAGCATCACTTTGATGCCGTCCACGCGGGCGAACCCGGTGCGGATGGCGCGGTCGTCGCCGAACGCGCGGTCGCCGTGCAGTTCGGTGAACTCCTCGAACAGGGTGTCGATGTAGTCGCACGTCTGCGGGCGGTTCGGGTGCCGCGACACGAGCACCGTCTGCCACGGGGTGAGGGCGGCGTACCTCTGCTTCTTCAGGTCGTTCAGGTCGTACCGCATCCGCCGGACGGCGTCGCCGTCGCCGGACGAGTCTTCCAGCTTGGCCAGCGACAGCTCCATCTCGTGGATGTCGGTCTCGAACGGGAGTGGGGTAGGAATCATCAGAGGTTCACCACGAATAACACGAATCAGACGAATGAAGACAGAGGACAGAAGGCAGTGGTCGGAAGACAGAAAACAGAAGACCGGCCGCCGCCCGTTGGCTTCGGCCCGGTCTTCTGCCCGGATTCGTTATATTCGTCTGATTCGTGGTGAACCCGCCCTCTCTGGGTCTTGGTGAACCCGCCTTCTCACTCACATCATGCCGCCGCCGTCCATGTCCTCGTCCGCCTTGTCCGACTTGAACACCTTCACCTTCCGCAACTCCATCAGCACCTCGTGGAACCCCTTCGGGCGGGCCTCCCGCTTCTTGGCCAGCATCTTCAGCACGAGCGCGCCGAACTCGTCGGTCACGTCCGGGTTGTACTGGCTCGGCAGGGCGGGCAGCTCGCTGAAGTGCTTGCGGTACAACTCGGCGATGCTCGCCCCCTTGAACGGCACCCGCCCCGTCACCACCTCGTACCAGGTGATGCCCAGGCTGTACACGTCGCTCCGCCCGTCGAGCAGTTCGCACTTGATCTGCTCGGGCGACATGTACGACACCGTGCCCTCCGGGGCCTTCCGCTTGCGGAACAGGTTGGTCAGGAAGCCGGACTCGAGCGGCGCGCTGATGGCGAAGTCGATGATCTTCGTCTGCCCCAGGGCGTTGCACATGATGTTGTCGGGCTTCACGTCGCGGTGAACGTACTTGCTCGCGTTCATGTACGCCAGCCCGGTGGCCGTCTGCTTGAGGATCTTCTTCGCGTTCGCCTTCAGGAACTCCTTGTCCTTCGGGTCTTTGGAGATGAGCCGGCGGCGGATCGACCCGCTGGCGAAGTACTCCATGATGAAGTGCGGGTTGTTCTCCCCGCGGTTCACCTTCACCACGTGCACGACGTTCTCGTGCCGCAGCTTCATGCCGATCTCGGCGTCGTTGAACAGCTTGTTCCGCTCCGTCTTGGCGGTGGCGAACTCGGGCAGCAGCACCTTCATGGCGAAGTGCCGGTTGCTGGTCGGCTCCACGACCTCCCACACCTGGCTCTCGCGGCCGGTGTGCAGCAGCCCGCGGAGCTTGTACCCGCCGATGATCTGACCCGTGTCGGCCATACGCGCCTCTGGTCCCCCTCTCCCCGCTGGGGAGGGGGGTTAGGGGTGAGGGGGACGGGAGGTCCGGCCCCTTACTGCTTGTCCAGCTTCAACTCGGCTCCCTTCGTGTAGTACTCGCTCTTCAAGGCCAGTTGCTTCCCGTCGAGGCTGACCAGGGTCATCTTGACCGCAAAATAAGTGTTGAAATCCTCGAGGTTCGCAACTTTCACATCCATCACCTTGCCGGTCAGTTCATACTGAATGTACCACGTCGTGAGCTTGTCCTTTTCATCCCGCAGCACCATGCGGCCCTTGCCGTCTGCCTCGAACCGCATGGCGACGATGGTCTCCCCCTTCTCCTGTGGGTTCGCCCAACTGCCGACCAGTTTCAGGTCGAGATCGGGCTTCGGACTGACCTTGAGCGCGGCTTCGAGCGTCGCCACCTTCTTCTCCAACTCGGCCACCTTCTTCTCGAGTTCTGCACGCTTCTTGTCGTCCTGAGCTGTGGCCTGTTGGGCCGCCGAGAGCGCACAGGCGAGTGCCATCAGCGCGAGCAGGATCCGTTGCATACACCCTCCTGACGAGCCGCGACCGCGAGGGAGCGGGGTGAAGGCCGCTCCCTCTGGCGTCGCGAACGCGTTTGGATTATTGGGCGCTGAGGCGAACGCGGTCGCGCCGGGGAAACGTCCGCTCTCCAGCA
>JANNQE010000446.1:0-2439 GCA_031441625.1 Planctomycetia bacterium | reverse complement strand
TGAACAGCGGCCTCATGGCCGCCGCTCGCCAGAATCCGTTGGCGCACCCGGCCGGGCAGTTGCGGTTGCATCCGCCGGCGGATGATGCCATTATCCCGCGCTCGTATTCGCCGGGCACGGACGTTCCGCCGCGTGGGAAGGATTCCCCGATGGGTTTGGCCGCACTCGCACCTGCCACCGCCGACACCGCCCAGCCGGTGGCGGTCGCCGCCGCGCGGGGCCGCCGCACCCGCCCGCGGGTGGCCGTCGACACCCCGCAACTGTCGGTCGTCATCGTCAACTTCTGCCAGTGGAACAACACCGCCCGACTGACTCGACAACTGCGGGCGAGCGAGGCCATCCGCCGCGGGGCGGCCGAGGTGGTCATCATCGACAACCACTCGCCCGGTGCGGCCACGGCCAGGCGGCTGCGAAAGCTGTCGGGCGTGTCGGTCGTGCGGAGCGGGCGGAACGAGGGGTTCGCGCGGGCGGTCAACCGCGGCAGCCGCCGCAGCCGCGGCGAGTGGGTGCTGCTGCTCAACCCCGACGTGACCGTCGATCCGGGCTTCCTGGATGACGTGCTGGAGTTCGCCAGCCGGTTCCCGGCGGTGGACCCGTCGGCCGGCGTCATCGGCTTCCAGATGCGGCACGAGGACGGCAGCAAGCAGGCGAGCGCGGGCGTGTTCCCGACACTCGCCCGCACGCTGGGCGGGCTGCTGGTGCCCCGCAGCCGGCGGAAGTGCCAGCACCAGAGCCTCGACCGCCGGCAGGAGGTGCCGTGGGTGACGGGCGGGTGCCTGCTCGTCCGCCGCGACTGCTTCGAGCACCTCGACGGGTTGGACGAGCAGTTCTTCCTCTACTACGAGGACGTGGACTTCTGCCAGCGGGCGCGGGCCGGCGGGTGGGGCGTGTGGTACGAACCCGGCTTGCAGGTGACGCACCACCACCCGCTGCACACCCGGAGTGTGCCGGCCCCGCTGCGGCTGGTCACGCGGCACGCGCTGCTGACGTATGCCAAGAAGCACTGGGCCGGGTGGCAGGCCTCGGTCCTGGGCGGGGTGGTGTGGGCGGAGGCGAAGCTGCGCGGGGCGATGGCCCGCCGGCGGGACGACGCCACCGCCGCCGACTGCTTCCGCAAGATGGGCGAACTGGTCGGCCACGTTCTGAAGGGCCGCACCGCCGAGGCCGACGCCACCATCCGCTACGCCGCCGAACACCTGAGCGAAGTGGCGAGCGCGAACGACCAACCGGCGAGCGGGGGGCGTTAGCCCCCTGTTCGTCAACTCTCCACCAGCCCGCTCACGCGGGCCGCTCGCCACGATGCTCTCCATCGTCATCCCTTCATATCTCCGGGCCGATCTACTCCGACGGTGCTTGTCCACCGTCGCGGTGCACCGCCCCATTCATTCCGAAGTGATTGTCGTCGACGACGCCTCGCCGGACGGGTGCGTGTCGGCTGCCGCTGCTGAGTTCCCATTCGTGCGCGTCATTCGCCTGCCGGCGCAGTCCGGGTTCTGTATCGCCGCGAACACGGGCATCCGGGCGGCGACCGGCGATGTGGTGGAGCTGTTGAACGACGACACCGAGGTGATGCCGGGTTGGGCCGAGGCCGCTCTGTCGCACTTCACCGACACGAAAGTCGTGGCCGTCGCCCCGCTCGTGTTGCAACTCGACCCGACACGTCCGCCGCACCTGCCCCCGCTCGTCGACAGCGCCGGCGACGAGTACGACCCCGGCGGGTTCGCGCGGAAGCGGTGGCACGGACAGGAGACAGGAGACAGGAGACAGGAGACAGGAGAGGGATCGTTGGGCCTGGCATTCGCTCCCCACGCCATCGCCACCGAAACGGGAGCGGGTGTCACGGCCGAAATCGCTCCTGTCTCCTGTCCCCTGTCTCCTGTCCCCTCTCCTGTTTGGGGCGTGTCCGCCACAGCCGGCTTCTACCGCCGGTCGGCGCTGCTCGCGGCCGGGTTGTTCCCCGAACACTTCGGCGCGTACTTCGAGGACGTGGACCTGTCGCACCGCCTGCGGACGCTTGGCACCGTTTGGTTCGAGCCGGCGTCGGTGGTGTGGCACCGGGTGTCGGCCAGCTACGGGCGGCGGCCGAGCGACCGCGTGCTGGCGCAGCAGTCGTGCAACGAGGAGCGGGTGTTCTGGCGGAACGTCCGCGGGCGGGAGCTGGTGCGGAACCTGCCGCGACACGCGGCGGTGTTAGTCGGGAAGGCGATCCGGCGGTTGGGCGAGGGGCGGTTCGTGCCGTGGGCGGTGGGCCGAGTGCGGGCGTGGTGCGGGGCGTGACGGCAACTGCCCGAATTGCGTGCGTTTCGCCACTATTTGTGGCATAACATGTCGTCGGCCTGTGCAAGTCTCTGACGACCCAGTTCGCACTCGATCCTTGGCACAATGTGTAAAGTACCGCCAGAAGAGCACTTGGAGTCGGTGGTGCGGTGTCGAAATCGC
>JANNQE010000445.1:0-3519 GCA_031441625.1 Planctomycetia bacterium | reverse complement strand
GGTTATTGACCAAGACGGCTGACGCCGCCGGTTCACCCGTAACCGGCGGACTCACGTCGCGCCTTTCGTCGGCCGGATCACCGCCGCCAGCGGAAGAGCAACGCCACCACGCCGAGCAGCGCGGCGATGAGCGGCAAGCCGAGCACGCCGCCGGCCTGCCAGTAGGCTTGCTCGCGGGTGTCGAGGGCCGCCCGCGGGTACCGCCACTTGTCGGCGGCGTCCACGTCCTTCGGCAGGCTGTCGTCGCGGCGGAGTTGCCAGTTGACCGTACTCAGCAGCAGCGCCTCCTGGCCGGGGTCGAGTTTCTTGCCGACGAAGAACCCGCCGTGCCCGAACACCGCCACCCGCACCGTCTTGTCGCTCGCTTTGGTCTGAAACGCATCCGGAGTCAACACGGCCGCCGCCACGCCCGGCCCGAAGCCGACGTCGGCGGTCGCCGCCTGCACCGCCGCCGCCTGCACCGCCGCCGCCGTCGGGTTGGTCCACTCGGCCGGCACCGGCACCTCGGCCGCCACCCCCACCACGAACTTCTGCTTCCGCTCCTCCTCGCGGGTGCCCTTCTTCGGATCGTCCGGCTTGGCCGTATCAAACTTCGGGTAGTACGCGCGTGCCCCCGGCCGGCCGCCCGGCTCGGGCGTCGGGCGGTCCTCGTTCCAGGCGTCGTCGGTCGTTTGCAGCACCGCCGGTGAGTACGCGAACGCCTTGCCCCGCGGGGCGAGGTAGATCGGGCGGTAGCCGCTCCGCTTCAACTCCAACGTGCCGTCCACGCTGCGGTTCGCCCGGTCGAACGCGGCGGCGACGGGGTTGTCCGACTTCACCACTTCGAGCGGGGGCAACTTGACGGAGCGGTCGCCGAAGCTGCCCGGCTTCTTCATGGCCAGAGCTTCGGCGGTGGTGACCACCGTCTGCGTGCCGAGTTCGATGCCCAGCCGTTGCAGGATCGTTTCGTTCTCGTCGCTCGTCGCCCCGAAGCCGCGCCCGCCGCTCGACGGGCCGAACGCGAACAGCACCGGCTTCCCGGCGGCGAGGAAGTCGCGGACCACGTCGGTTTGAGATTTCGCCAGCGGGTACAGGCTCGGGGAGATGACTTGGCTGTTCACCAGATTCATGGTGGTGAGCCGCGGGACGATGAGCAGGTCGCAGTCGGCGGCGGTCGCCTTCAGCCGGGCGTACACGTCGGACGCGCGGCGGTCGGCCTGGATGCGGTCGTCGCCGAGCAGCTTACGGTACTCCGGTTCCAGGTCCGCCGCCCGCTTCTTCGCCTCGTCCGCGTCCGACCGGCGTTGCCGGGCGGTCGGGTCGATCGCCCGGTTGAGGATGTACTGCCGGTACTCCGCTTCCGTCCGCTGCCCGCGCGGGACGGCCGCCTTGAAGTTCGCCTCCACCTGCGCGATGGGGGCGTTCTGCACCCGCTCCCGCACGATCTCCAGGTTCCGCAACTCGATCTCCGATTCGAGCGCCGACTCGCTCGCCGCCAGGTACTCGGCCTCCACCTCTTCCAGCTTGCTCTCGTCGAAGGTGGCGGCCGACGGACTCAGCCCGGTGCCGGCCTCCCACCCCTTCTTCAGCACCACGTCCACCACCTCGCACCCGTCGTGTTCGAGCGCCGCCCGCAGGCCAGACGAGGTGAACGCCGCCGCCCCGTCGTCCTCCGTGTTCCGGCTGGTGAGCAGTGGGTGAATCGTGAGCAGCCCGACCCTCGGCCGCTTCCGCTCCAGCCCGACGAGCGCCCGCACGAACCGCTCCTTACCCTGCGGGGCGAGCACCAGGTTCGCCGCCGCCGGGTTCACGTCTTTGCCCACGCCCTCCTTCCCGCGGCTGGCCGTCTTGTCCAGCAGGTAGAAGTGCGAGAACGGCATCCGCCGCACGCGGCTGTTCGACGCGAAGAAGATGCTGCTCTCGGGGGCGGCCTCGACCGCCTCCCGTAGGCCGGGTTTGCCGTCCGTCGCGTCTTTCAACTGCTCTTCGAATTTCTCGTCCCGGCGGTGCAGCACCCGCACGTCGAACCGGGCGGACAGTTCCGGGTGCTGACGCAGTTCGTCGATCAGGTCGAGCACCTTCTCGGTGATCTTCTGCTGGGCGGCGGACGTGACGGCGTCGGGCTGGTCGGGGTCGTAGGGCGAGGTCTTGTCCAGTTGCAGCACGAGCACCGTGGTGGGCGTGTTCGGGGCGAGCTTCTTCAGTTCGTCCACCAGTTCGCGGTCGAGGGTGAAGCGGCGGTCGCGGGTGGTGTCGGTGCGGGCGTACCACTCGGCCGACACCCAGTTCACCACCACCAGCGCGGCCACCGCCAGCGCCATCAGCCCGAAGGTGAACGTGCCCTCGGCCGACTTCCGCCCGGCGACGAAGAACAGCCCGCCGACCAACTCGACCAAGCCCCACAGCAGCAGCAGCCCGACGCCCGCGCCGACGAGGATCGCCCCCACCTGGGCGACGGTGCCGGCCGTGCCGTCGAGCAGCGGGCCGACGGACGTGCCGGCCGACTGCCAGAACTCGCCGGTCAGCACGCGCGGGGCTTCGACGAACACGATCCCCCCGCCGACCAGCCCAGCGGCCAGCCCGAGCAGGCCGAGCAGCCGGACGGCGAACCGGAAGGTGGAGCCGAGGGTGGTGCGGTGGCGGGTGTCGGTCATGGCTTCTGAGTTCCCCTCTCCCTCAACGGGGAGAGGGGGACAAATACTACGCCCGCAGGCGGCGGGCTTCGAGCGAACGCACCGTCAGGTACAGGCAACAGGCGGTGACGCTCAGGTACAGCACCAGGTGGCGGGTGTCGATCACCCCGCGGGTGAAGTCGCGGCGGAAGTGGTCCGGCACGCTCAGGAACCGTACCGCCTTCGCCGCCCAACTGTTCGCGTCCAGGAAGTCGAGGGCGTATCCGGACACGACGAACACCAGACACACGGCCAGCGCAATCATCGCCGCCACCAGTTGGTTCTTCACCAGACTGGACACGTACAGGCCGATGGCCAGGAACATCATGCCGGCCAGGATCACGCCCAGGTACGAGCAGGCGGCGTAGGCCGGGTCGATGCCGCACGTGCGGGTGGTCCAGTCGAAGTTCAGCAGCACCGGCAGGTACGCCAGCGTGGGCAGCCACAACACCAGGTAGAAGAGCACGGCCCCGATGAACTTGCCGGCCACCACCTGCCAGTCGCGGATGGGGGCGGTGAGGAGCGTTTCGAGCGTACCGCTGCCCCGCTCTTCGGCCAGCAGTCGCATGGTGAGCAGCGGGGGGATGAAGGCGAACACGAACCAGAACACGTTGTCGCCGAGGAGCGCGGCGAACGGGTACTCGACGCCCTGCGAGCCGGTGCGGGTGAGGCCGCTCACCGCGCCGGCGAACAGAATCCCCGTCACGATCAGGAAGAAGAAGAGCGTGACGTACCCGACCGGCGACAGAAAGTAGCCGGTGAACTCGCGCTTGATGAGGGCTAGCAGTGGGCGCATGGTGCTCGTCGTCGGTGGTCGTGATTCGCCCCGGAGGGGCCGTCGGTTGTAGCCCAGGGCGGAAGCCCTGGG
>JANNQE010000444.1:0-2046 GCA_031441625.1 Planctomycetia bacterium | reverse complement strand
CCCAGGGCTTCCGCCCTGGGCTACGAACGCCGGCCGCTTCGCGGCGACACGGTACGTCCGATCCCACCAACTCCCGTGACGCTCACCCCGGGGGGTGAGGTCTCTTTCCGAACACGGGCCGGTGGGTGAGGTCTTCAATATCATGCCGTGAGTTTGCGCCGGTCCTTCCCCCCCACACGCCACCATGCCCAAACGTACCGACCTCAAGAAAATTCTGCTCATCGGCTCCGGCCCCATCATCATCGGTCAGGCGTGCGAGTTCGACTACTCGGGCACACAGGCTTGTAAAGCCCTCCGCGAAGAGGGCTATTCGGTGGTGCTGGTGAACAGCAACCCGGCCACCATCATGACCGACCCGGACACGGCCGACCGGGTGTACATCGAACCCATCACCTGGAAGGTGGTCGAGAAGATCATCGAGAAGGAGAAGCCGGACGCCCTGCTGCCCACGCTCGGCGGGCAGACGGGGCTGAACACGGCCATGGACCTGTTCAAGCACGGCGTGCTGAAGAAGCACAACGTGGAGATGATCGGCGCGCGGGCGGACGTGATCGACAAGGCCGAGGACCGCCAGAAGTTCAAGGACGCCATGCTGAAGATCGGCGTGGCCGTGCCCCGGAGCGTGGCCGTGAAGACCCTGGCCGAAGGGCTGGACGCGCTGGAGAAGATCGGCCTGCCGTGCGTGCTCCGGCCCAGCTTCACCATGGGCGGCAGCGGCGGCGGCATCGCGTACAACCGCGACGAGTTCATCGCCCTCGTGTCGCTCGGCCTGAGCCTGTCGCCAATGGGCGAGACGCTGGTGGAGGAGAGCGTCATCGGGTGGAAGGAGTACGAGTTGGAAGTGATGCGGGACGTGAACGACAACGTGGTCATCGTCTGCCACATCGAGAACTTCGACCCGATGGGCGTCCACACCGGCGACAGCATCACGGTCGCCCCGATCCAGACGCTGAGCGACAAAGAGTACCAGCGGATGCGGGACCAGGCGAAGGCCATCATCCGCGAGATCGGCGTCGAAACCGGCGGCAGCAACATCCAGTTCGCCACCGACCCGAAGTCGGAGCGGATGATCGTCATCGAGATGAACCCGCGGGTGAGCCGCAGTTCGGCGCTCGCGTCGAAGGCGACCGGCTTCCCCATCGCCAAGATCGCCGCCAAACTGGCCGTCGGGTACACGCTCGACGAGTTGAAGAACGACATAACCCGCACCACCCCGGCCAGCTTCGAGCCGACCATCGACTACGTCGTCACCAAGATTCCGCGGTTCGCGTTCGAGAAGTTCCCCGACGCCGACGCCACCCTCACCACGCAGATGAAGTCGGTGGGCGAGACGATGGCCATCGGCCGCACGTTCAAGGAGAGCATCCAAAAGGCCCTCCGCGGGCTGGAAGTCAAACGCTTCGGCCTGGGGTGCGACCGCGAAGACAAGTGGGGCGGCCCGCAGCAACCGAAGCCGGAAGAGGTGTTGCAGAAGCTGAGCACGCCGAACAGCGAGCGCATCTGGTTCGTCCGCTACGCCCTGAAGGGCGGCATGAGCGTGGAGGACATCCACGCCCGCACCAACATCGACCCGTGGTTCCTCCGCAACCTGGAAGAGTTGGTGCAGTTCGAGGACGAAGTGGCCGCGTGCCCCGGCCCGGCCCAGTGCGGGGTCGACCTGATGCTGAAGGCCAAGCAGTTCGGGTTCGTCGACCGGCAGTTGTCAAACATCTGGAAGTGCAGCGAGTCGGAGGTGCGGAAGCGGCGGAAGGAACTGGGTGTGGTCGCCGTGTTCAAGTCGGTGGACACGTGCGCGGCCGAGTTCGAGGCGTACACGCCGTACTACTACTCGACGTATGAGCGCGGGCCGGTGATGGTCGGCGGGGGTGAACCGCCGGTCGCCGAGGACGAAGTGCTGCCCTTCACCGGCAAGCCGCGGATCATGATTCTCGGCGGCGGGCCGAACCGCATCGGGCAGGGGATCGAGTTCGACTACTGCTGCGTGCATGCCGCGTTCGCGCTGCGCGAGGAGGGCTTCGAGACCATCATGGTCAACTCGAACCCCGA
>JANNQE010000443.1:0-3589 GCA_031441625.1 Planctomycetia bacterium | reverse complement strand
CGCGGCGCCCCCCCCCCCGGCCCCCCACCCTGGGGGGGCCCCCCCCCGCCGCCCCCCCCCCCCGGTCGGCGCCCCCCCCGGCGACTTTCAGCTCTCAGCTACCGGGTCGGCGGGCCGGTGCCGAACGGGGATGACATGGGCACGCCGGTGGCCGTCTGGCGGCGACCGCTCGAAGACGGTCAATCGCTACCAGAATTGCCGCTGCCGCTGGACGAAGACGCGGCCGTCGTCATCGACCTGGAGGCGACGTACACCCAGGCGGCCAAGAGGGTGTACCTGGACTAACCCGTGCCGACAGTTGATATCCTCTGGGAACAACGATGCCAACCTGTCCTTCCTGCGGAACGGTGTGCGACATTCCCCAGCACTGCCCGCAGTGTGCGGGTGGGGGCCGCACGGTTCGGGTCGTGAGTGCTCCCGGCACATCCCGGCGGACGCCAAGTTCTTTCTATTCGGCAATGTTGGCTGCTCCGGGTTGCAGCCCTCACGTTGCTTGTGCCGCTTCTGATCGGTGAGTTGTGCTGTCCGCCGTGGCTGGTGTACCAGGAACTGACTCTTCAGGTCGGCTCGCCCCCAACACCTTCGGACCCATCGATCACCGCGCACTCTGTCGTGGCCAAACTCGGCCACCACCCGAGAGGGTCGTTCGGCACTCACACCGTGATCCGCCACGCGAGGACTGCGGGGCTGACAGACCGGACGGCGGTCGATGCCCGACTGGTGGCCGACATCGATTGGGAACGATTGACGATCGAAAGTTTGGTCGTCGTCGCGGTGGCGGCCAGTCTTTGGTTGTTGGGAGGCGTCTACCTGCGGGCCGGTCGCCCGTAGCGCTGGGGGGTGGCTCTAACACTCACCGCCCCGGCCCCGCACTGATGCCCTGGATGCGGGCCTTCGGCTTGGTCAGGTCGACCAGGATGGGTTGCGGCGTCACCACCTCGCTCTTGTTCCCGGCCTGGTCCCACGCGGCGAACCGCAGGTACACCTTCGGCGTGGCCAGATTGAGCGGCGGCTGCCACGAATAGCTGCCGGAGTTTTCGATGCGGGTTGGCGTCGGGCCGTCGGTGCCCGTCACCGACTTCCACGGCCCCTGCTGGCTCTCGGCGTACTCAATCGCAATCGGGTCGCGGCCGAGGTTCTTGTCGGTCGCCTCCCAGTTGAGCATGAGGGCGGCTTTGTTGTTCGGGTCGGCCGTCGGGGCGTACACCTTAATCACCGGGGCGGTGGTGTCGACCCGCACCTTCAGCTCCGGGGCGGTGTTGGCGACCGGGGCACCTTCACTCAGACCGGCCCCGCTCACCGGCACCAGCACGAACCCGTAGTCCCCTTCCACCTCTTTGTTGAACCGCGTGTCGAGGACCACTTTCAGCGGCGTCTCGCGGCCGTCGTGCTGGCTCCATCGCACCCAACTGCGGCCGTCGTCGCGGCTCACGTACAGGTCCACCCGCGCCACCCCGCTCGCCCCGCTGTCGAGCGTGTAGTTCAACTCGAACCGCGGGGTGCGGCTGAACTGCGCGGTCGGCGCTTCGGCGGCCGGGGCACCCGCGACCGGAGCAGGTGTCGTCGCCGGAGGCGAGCTGGTGCTGGTGGCGATGGGTTTCAGCACTTCTGTGGGGGCGGGGGAGAAGGCCGGCGTCGTCGGCCGCGGGGCGGGCGGTTCGGGGTTGAAGTTCACCGCCGGGAGCGGCGCGCTCGGCCCGAACGGCTCCTTCGGCCCCAGGGTGGTCGGCGGGGTCGGGGCGGCGTCGAGTCCGCCACCCGCCGGAGCCGCCGGCAGTGGGCCGCTCCCGCTGGTCGTGGTGATCGGCCCCTTCACGTCTTTGTTCACGTGCCCGATGTTGCGGGCCAGGTCGGCGGTCGTCACCTGCACAGTGATCGCCCCGGCGACGGCCGGCTTGAACCGGGCCGTCCGCTTGCTGATCGCCGCGGCCGGCACCTCCTGCCACGCCGAGTTGTCCCCGCCGGTCTGCTTGTACCAGATCCGCGTGTTGGCGTCGGCCGGGTGCTTGTCGTCGATCCGCCACTCGATCACCGCCTCCTCGCCGACCATCTCGGCCGACGTGACCACCACCACTGGCTTGACGGTGTCGATCACCACCTTCTCGGCCGGCGGCAGCGCCCGCGGGTTTTTCGGCTCCAGGGTGCCGTCCTTGAACTCCAGTTGCAATTGCACCCAGTACTCGCCGTCCTCTTTGGCCGTGTAGTTGAACTCGTTCGTCTTGGCCGGGTCGATGGGGTCGCCGCCAATCTCGTAAACTTCCCCCCCGTCCCGCGAAACGAACAACCGTGCCACCCGCAACTCCTTCACCCGTTCGGGGCGGAAGTTGACGGGCACGTTGAGCGTCCGTTTGGCGACGAACCGCACCTCGGGCGCGGGCGCGCCTCCGGACAGGCCGGACGGCGGCAGCGGCTGGGCCGGCGCGGTAGCGGCAACGAGAACCGCGAGTGCGATGGCATTCATCCCTGACCCCCCAAGCCGCCCACGCTTCCCCCGAAACGCGATGGCTCACCGTCAGTATCGACTGCGCCGGGTCCGAACTTGAGTATCCGACAAAAAGCGAGCGGAATTTCTCAAGAGTCATGAAGAGACCTCACCCCCCCCGTCCCCCTCTCCCAGGGGAGAGGGGGTGTTCAACCTGCGAAGGTTCTATCACGCTCGCCGACCAACCGGCGGCGCGACCCTCTTGAACACCCCCTCTCCCCTGGGAGAGGGGGACGGGGGGTGAGGTCTTTAGCTAAACTACCTCCATCCCCCGAGGGCATCGCGTGTCGCCGAACGACCTGACCGAACTCCTGGCCCGCGTGCAGAGCGGACAACTGCCCGTGTCCGCCGCCGTTGCCGAACTCTCGCAGAGCGGCGTCGCCGAGCTGCCGTTCGCCACCGTGGACCTGGACCGCGCCCGCAGGTGCGGCTTCCCCGAGGTGGTGTTCGGCGAAGGGAAGACGCCGGAGTGGGCGGAAGGGGTGGTGCGGAAGCTGGCGGCAGCCGGGCAGGATGCGTTCGTCACGCGGGTGAACGACGCGCTGGCCGCACACCTGGCCGCGGCGTTCCCGGAAGCCGTACAGGATCGCCTCGCCCGCACCTTCCTGTTGCACTCGGCGAGCGAGCGGGTGACCCCGGTCGGCGACGTGCTGGTGGTGACGGCCGGCACTGGCGACTTGCCCGTGGCGCAAGAGGCAGTCGTGACCGCCCGCGTGATGGGGGCGAACGCGGAGTTGATCGCCGACGTGGGTGTGGCGGGCATTCACCGCATCTTGCGGCACCGGGCGCGGCTGAACGCGGCCGATGTGGTGATCGTGGTGGCCGGCATGGACGGCGCGCTGCCGAGCGTGGTCGGCGGGCTGGTAGACTGCCCGGTGATCGCCTGCCCGACGAGCATCGGGTACGGGGCGGCCTTCGGCGGGGTGGCGGCACTGCTCACCATGTTGAACAGTTGCTCGGCGGGCGTGGCGGTGGTGAACATCGACGCCGGGTTCAAAGCCGGGTACGTGGCGGCACGGATGGCGAGGCGGGTCCACAAGGGGTGAATTCAAATGTCGCCGCCACGCTCCGCGGGGCGGAACAGTTGACCGCCCCGCGGAGCGTGGC
>JANNQE010000442.1:0-6830 GCA_031441625.1 Planctomycetia bacterium | reverse complement strand
GGCGAGCGGCCCGCGTGAGCGGGCTGTTCTCCGGGGTTGGTCCGTCACGAACAGCCCGCTCACGCGGGCCGCTCGCCTTAGTGATTCAGGATGAACTCGCGGGTGTTGATGAGCGCCCACAGCACGTCTTGCAGTCCGGTGGCGCGGGTCTTCTCGCCCGCGATGTACTTGACCGCCTCGGCCTTCTCCTTGTCCGTCGGCATCCGGCTGAGCGTGCCGAGGAACAGCTCTTCGACCGCCTGCTCGTCGGTCGCCTTCGCCTTCACCAGGGCGGCGATGCGGCGGCTCTGAGTCAGCTTGGCGGCGACGGTCGGGTCGGTCATCCGGAAGAGGGTTTGCGGCAGGGCGAGTTCGGCGGCGCGTTCGCAATCGCAGGCGGTGGTGCGGGGCGGTCGGCCGAAGATCCGGAGGGCATAGGCCACTTGCGAATTCAGCCGGCTGGCCCCGATCTCGGACATCTTCTTGCCGACGGGGGCGTCGGCACCGAAGTTCTCGTCCACGTCGCACGCGGCGTTCAGCACGTCCACCACCTGCTCGGCCATGAGTGGGCGAATGTAGCTGCGGGCGTAGTTGTTCTTGTCGAACTTGTTGGTGTCGTTCGGGGCGGACGAGATCTGGTAGGTGCTGCTGTTCAGGATCAGGGTTTCGAGCTTCCGCAGGTCGTAGTTGCTCTTGGTGAATTCGTCGGCCAGGGCGTCGAGCAGGCGGGCGTTCGTCGGCGGGTTGGCCATGCTGAAGTCGTCCACCGGGTTGACCAACCCGACGCCGAGGTAGTGCGCCCACACGCGGTTGACGAAGCTACGGGCGAAGAACGGGTTCTTCGCGTCGGTCAGCCAGTCGGCCAACTTGGTGCGGGTGTCCTCGCCCTTCTGGTGCGGCAGTTCCGGCCCGCCCAGGCTCTTGCTCGGCACGGTGCGAGTGGTCATCGGGATCGGCTTGAGGGCGGGTGCCGCCTTCAGCCCGACGGCGGTGGTGGCGAAGTACATCTCCCGAACGTTCACGATCTGGTTGTTCTTCTCGCCGGCCGCCTCCTTCCGCTTCTTGTTCTCCTCGTCGGCGACCTTCTTCAGTTCCGGGCTGCTGAACGAGTTGTTCGTGCTCACCACCGGGGCGAACACGTTGGCGAAGCTCCAGTAGTCGTCCTGCGTCCAGCGGTCGGTCGGGTGCTTGTGGCACTGGCAGCACTCCAGCCGCACGCCCAGGAAGGCCGCCGCCACCTTCTCGCCCCACTGCTCGATGGGCACCGCCTGCTGCTTCCGCCAGAACAGGTCGAGCGTCTTCTTGTTCTTGTACTCGGAGTCGAATCCGGCTTCGGCCGGCAGGGTCTTGCCGTCGGCGGCGATCAGCGTGGCGTCCAACTTCCTGTTGAACTCCATCCACTCGTCGGGGGTCATGGCGTCGGCCGAGGTGGCCGTCACGATGTCCCGCACGAGGTGGTCGTATCGCACGTTGTCGGCCACCCGCTTCCGCAGCCAGTCGTGCCACATCTGGCTCCGCTTGTTCTGCACCGCGCCGTTCGGTTGCTCCAGTGCCAGCGTGTTGTTGCCGGTGATGTCGCTCAGCTTGGTCGCCCACACCGCGGCGTGCAACGGGTGCTTGAGCAACTCGTCGACCTTCTTCGCCCGCTTGTCTTTGGCCGTGTCTTTCAGAAAGGTCCGCACCTCATCGGAGGTGGGCAGCACGCCGACCACGTCGATGGAAACTCGCCGCAGGAACTCGGCGTCGGACGACACGTCGGACGGCACCATGTTCAGCAGCTTCAGTTTGGCGAACACCTCGCGGTCGATGTAGTTGTCGGCCTTCAGGTCGGGGTACTTGGTGCCGGGCTTGGCGGGGGCGGGCACCAGCACGCGGATGGCCTTCACACTGCCGCGGTACAGCACCGTCAGGCCGGCGTCGCCGGGGGTGCGGGCGGTCAGTTCGCCGAGCGGGGTCAGGTTGGCCACCGCGTCGTCGGAGATTTTGAAGTCGCAGAACGGGGTGATGTCTTCTTTGGTGCCGTCGGCGAACGTGGCGGTCACTTTGACCTGCACCGGCTTGGCGGTGTTCAGCACGGCGAAGTCGGGGGGCGAAACGGTCAGTTCTTTGATCTCACCCGAGCCGGGCGTGTGCTTGGCACCGGCCGCGATCCACTCGCGGAACACGCGGTACTGCCAGCTCTGTTGGCCGAACCGCATCCCGCCGTCGTGCGGCATCTTGCCCGCCGCCTTCATCAGGAACAGGCTCTGGTCGGGGGTCGTCGTGTCCACCCGCCGGCCCAAGTTGTCGCGGGTGATCCACCCGTGGTCGGCGTTCGGCTCGTACCCGAACAGCGACAGGCGGAAGCCGTTCTTCCCCTGGAAGCTGCCGTGGCACGAGCCGGAGTTGCACCCGGTTTTCGAGAGCAGGCCCATGACATGCCGCTCGAAATCGACCTTCTCCACCTTCCCGCCGGTGGGCAGATCGACTGCCACGGCGAGCGCGGGGAAGAGGACGCAAATCGTGGCGGCGAGAAGAGTTCGGCGTGTCATGGCGGGTCCGTTCGCAATGTGCCAGCGGGGAGGGCCGAGACATTCAACCGTTGGGGGTGACAGAAGTTTCGGTCGCGGCGGGAGACGAAGCAAGAAAAATCTGGTGGCGAGGTGACGATGTGAGGGCGAGACCACATCTCGCTCAACCAACCCTGAAGCTCCCCACGGATCGTGGACAGCGGGAAAGTGGTGTCCTCTTGAAGCACGAGGAGACCTCCCGATGGCCCGTATCCGCAAGGCGGACACGCCGGAGTTCAAGCTCCAAGCGGTGAAGATGGTGATCGAGCAGAAGCTGTCCGTCGCTGAAGCCGCCCGCCGACGGGGGGTCCGTGCGAACCTGATGCACCTGTGGAAGACGGCGTCCCTCGCACGAGTCCCACACGCCTTCCCCGGCTCGGGACACCTCCGGCGGATGCAGGCGGCCGGGATTTCCGCGAAGGTGGAGAGGCGGTTCGTCAAGACGACGGACTCGAACCACTCCCTGCCGGTGGCTCCGAACGTGTTGGATCGGCAGTTCGACCCGACCGAACCGAACGCGGTGTGGGTGGCCGACGTGACGGACATTCCCGCGAGCGGGCGGTGGCCGGCAGCCCGCTCTTCCGCCCGCAGGCGCTGCGGCAGTTGCCGGTGTTCATCGGCCACGGGATCGCCAACGCGGTGGTGCCGTTCGCCACCGCCGCCCGCGACTACAAGCTGCTGTACGCGGCCGGCGCGGACGTGTCCCTCAGCCGGTACGTGACCACCAACCGCCTGCACCCGGACATGTTCCGCGACGTGAACCGCTGGGTGATCGACCAACTGAACGAAGAGGGCGGGCGGTTCGCCAAGAGCAGTTGATTTCGCCGCGAGCCGAAGGCGAGCGCGTCGCAGGTCTGACGCTCACGCCTCCGGCTCGCGGCTTCGATTCAGAGCCGTGTGAGCCGGCACGGGTGACTGACCTCCCGCTGTAACGCGAACACGAACGCCTGCAACAAGTCGTCCAGGTGTTGCTTCGAGAGCGTGCCGCGGACCAACACGCGAACCTTGTCGAGTCTTTCTTCGAAGTCGATCTCAACCCCGTCGTATTCGATTCGTCGGACAAGGCATACTGGGTCCAGCCCGGAGAATGCTCCTCTCTGTTCGCCCACAAGATGCCCGGGCGGCGGGCCTGGGAGCGGGGCAGGTCCCAGGCGAGGGAGGAGTTGCAGACCGACTGGCGGCTAGCGCAAGCGGCTCGGGGTGTCCGTGACCACGTCAACCTGACCGGCTGAGGCAGGGTCACGCGGGTCATCATCGGCCGCACTACGACCCCAACATTGCACCGGACCAAGGTCGGGGATACGCTACTTATTCCCCATTCCGCGTTCCCCAGACCGGACGGCGGCGGCCTCCGGGCCCGCGCTGCCGGTTGCCAGGTCACGTTTCCCGTGACCGCGGAGGGGGCCAAACGGGCCGACCCGGGTGAACCGACCATGACCGCCAGCTCGACCGTCGTCCGCCCGCCCGACCCCCCCTCCGCCGTTCCGCCCGAGCGGGTCCGCGTGGCGCTCGTCGCCGGGTCCGGGTCGGTCGCAACCGACGACCTCTACCTGCTTCTCTTGCGCCGGCTGCGCGTCTCGATCTTGATTATTGCAGCTGGGCTCGCCGTGTTGTTCGGCGCCACCTTACTGGCGCTCGCGACCCTCATCCAAAGTGGAAGGATCCAAGAACCCGGAGTGTACTTGTACGCATGGTGGACGACGCCCCTCCGGGCCCTGGTCACGATCGTCGCCGCCATCATGGCGCTGCTGCTTTGGCGCTCGCCTCCGTCATCAGTACGTGGCCTTAGAGGGATCGAGGTCATTGTCATTGGTGTGTGGGCCGCAATTCTGTCTGCCGACGACATTGTCGGTTACGAGTTTCTGCTGCAAGTGACCGAAGGCGAAACGCGACTCGAGCGGCAGCTGTCGGCGGCCCTGGGTATGAGGACTCAAACGCTGTTCTGGCTCATGCTAATCACGTGGTATGGCGCGTTGATCCCGAACACCTGGCGACGGGCCACCGCCGTCGTTGGCGGCCTGACGCTCACGCCACTCGTCCTGTTCGCCCTCCAGGCACTTTGGCTTCGACCGCTTCCCGCCGAACTCGGCGCCGGCTGGTTACTTTTCTCGTACGCGTTATTCCTCGGCGTGGGAGCAGCTATTGCAATCTTCTCGTCCTCGCGGATCGAGATCCTGCGGCGGCAGGCCGCAGAAGCACGCAAGCTCGGCCAGTACATCCTGAAGGAAAAGCTCGGCGCCGGCGGCATGGGCGAAGTCTATCGCGCCGAGCACGTCCTCTTGCGCCGGCCCTGCGCCCTCAAACTCATCCGGCCCGAACGCGCCGGCGATCCGAAGAACCTCCGCCGCTTCGAGCGCGAGGTGCAGGTGACGGCCACCCTCACCCACCCGAACACCATCCAGATCTACGACTACGGCCGGGCGGACGACGGCACGTTCTACTACGTCATGGAGTACCTGCCCGGGCTGACCCTGGAACAGCTCGTCAAGCAGCGCGGCCCCCTGCCCCCGGACCGCGTGGTTCACCTGTTCCGGCAGTTGTGCGGGGCGTTGCGGGAGGCCCACGCCGCCGGCCTGATCCACCGCGACATCAAGCCGAGCAACGTCATCGTGTGCGAGCGGGGCGGGCTGCACGACGTGGCCAAGCTGCTCGACTTCGGCATCGTGGACACGTTGACCCCGGATCGGGGCGAGCAGATCACAGCACACGGCCAACTGCTCGGCACCCCGGCCTACATGTCGGCGGAGCAGGCCGCCGCCTCGGCGGACCTGGACGCCCGGAGTGACCTGTACAGCCTCGGGGCGACGGCGTACTTCGCGCTCACCGGCAGGCCGCCGTTCGACCACCCGACCATCAACCTGATCCTCGCCGCCCAACTCCGCGACGCGGCGACGCCCCCGCACCTGGTGCGCACCAGAATACCGGCCGACCTGAGCGGGGTGATCGTGCGGTGCCTGGAGAAGGACCCCGCCGCCCGCTACCCGGATGCGGCCGCCCTGGACGCCGCCCTGGCCGGCTGCGCGTGCGCCGGCGGGTGGACGGAGGGTCGGGCGGTTCAGGCCGCCGCGGACCCGCCGAAGGACGAGGACGTGAACCTGCTCAGCACCAAGGAGTTGGAGCGCCGCTGGGGTATCTAGCGACGCACTTGGTGTGTCAGCATCGCACGGAGGCCGGGCCGGTGACCGGGGCGTTCCGCGGCCCGGCGCGACTTCTCCGTCGTGCGACGGGCGAGAGGCCGGGCAGCCCGGTCTGGCGGACGAACCCGCGGAGGAGGTCGGGCCGGAACTTCACCTCCACCAGTTCGTCGATGACCCGGTCCCACATCTCACCCACGTCGTTCGCCGCCAGGTTGGCCAGCCGCCCGTACTTGGCCCACCCCCACACCCCCTCGTCCGGGTTCAGGTCGGGCGCGTACCCGGGGAAGTCCTCGGCCACCACGTCCGGGTGCCTGGCCAGCCACGCCCGCACCGCCTTCGACTTGCCGTGGATGTTGCTCCGGTCCCACACCACCGTCAGCGGGCCGAGCCGGCGGTGCAAGTCCTTCAGGAACGCGACCACGTCATCAGCCCGGACGTGGTGGTCGAGCAGGTCGAAGTACAGCCCCGGCCGACCGGCGAGTGGGCTGAGGGTGATACAACTGATGGCCGACAGGCGGTCCCGACGGTCCCACGCGGACAGCACGGGCGTCTTCCCCCGCGGGGCGAGGGTGCGGCGGACGGTCGGGGTGAGCATGAACCCGGACTCGTCCAGGAACACCAGGTAGGCTGACCGCTTCCAAGCTTCCCGGACGATGCGGGGGAACTCGTCACCTGCCCACCTCGTCACCTCCTTGTCGTTCCGCTCCCGCGCTTGGCGTCGCGGCTTCTGGCTGGTCCACCCGAGCCGCCGCTTCAGAATCTTGCGGACGTGCTCGGGGTGGTAACAGATGCGGAAGTGCCGCTCGATGAGACGGGCCACTCGGGCGGCGGTCCAGAGTTGGTTCGGCCAGCCGTGCGCCTTCGCCCCCTTCGCCAGCAGGGATTCGAGCCGCCCCAGATGGGCGTCGGTCAACGCCGGGGTCGGACCGGGTTGTGGGCTGGCGTCCAACCCACCGGGTTGGCGGGACGCTCGCACCCACTTGGCGACGGTCTTGTAGTGGACGCCGAGGACGGCGGCGACGGTCGCGCGGGATTGGCCAGCGGCCACCGCTTGCACCGCCTGCTTGCGACGACGCTCCAACTCCCTACCTGATCCAAGAGGCCTGCTCATACCCCATCGTATTCACCACGCCGGCTGGGAGCGTTCGCCGGACTGGACCCAGTA
>JANNQE010000441.1:0-6507 GCA_031441625.1 Planctomycetia bacterium | reverse complement strand
CGCGGCCAGGTCGCCGGCGGCGGTGTTCAGCACCAGGGTGACGAGCCGGGCTCGAGCCGACTTCTTCCAGGCGAGGAACGTGTCCCGCACGTCGGGCGGGATGCGACAGACGGCGTCGGTGACGAACACCACGTCCGTGATGCCGGCGGGCGCTTTCAACTCGGCGAACATGCGGGGCAGTTCGCGGACGGGGACGTCGAGGTCGGACCCCTTCCCAATGAACGCCGTCAGCCAGTCGAGCAGTTTCGTCTCGTCCCAGCGACCGGGCGGCAGCGGCAGCAGCCGCTCGCCCGTGTCCCCCGAGTACGCGACGAGCGCACACCAGCGGCGTTGATGACGCGCCACCCAGGCGAGTGCCAGGGCGAGCGCCTTGGCCGTGTGGATTCGATCCCCACCCATGGAACCCGACTCGTCCAGGCAAACGACCACCGGCCCCTTGCCGACGGGCTCGACGGCGTGGTGCTCGCGGCACAAGGCCTGCTTCTCGACGATCCGTCGAAGAGTGTCGAGTTCCAACTCGGGCACCATCAGCTGGCCGAGTTCGACCGGCAACAGCCGGCCGACGTCGCCGCCGGTTTCGACGCCGACCACGTCGTCCAGCCCGTGCGTCACCTTCTGCCGCTGCTTCGACTGCGCCACCCGCCGGAACCGTCCGGCCAGTTCGCAGATCTTCCGCAGCGTGGGGTCGGTCCGCACCCGGCCGAACAGGGCGGCCACCGCCGTCGGGTCGTAAGAACCGGGTGTTCCGGGTCCCGTCCCCAAGGCACTGGCCGCGTCGTGCAGCTCCGACACCTCCTTGCCGGCCTCGGACACCGCCTTGCCCACCGCCCGCAGGGTGGCCATCTCATCGACCATTTCGTCACCGGCCGCCGATCCCTCACCGCCGCACTTCGAGTCCTCCGGTGTGAGTTTCGCGTACTGTTCGGCGAAGTGGGTGGCGGCGATGGCGGACGCCGTGTCGTCCAGGCGGGTGGCCACGTGGAGTGAGCGGTACTCGGGGGTGTCCAGCAGTTGGGCGATGAAGCGGTGGCGTCGCGGGTCGGCACAGGCGTCACACAGCCGCGGGTCGGGGTCGAACGCCACGGTGAAGAAGTCGGCGGCCGCGAACGCGTCGGTGCCGGACTGCCGGAGGCGGTCGGATTCGGCGATCAGGTCTCGCCCGCGGCGGAGGCCCCAGGCGTCCACCGCCAGGGCCGTCGGGCTGGCCGTCTCCGCTGCGCTATTCATCCCATTCGTGGAACCGATGACGCCCGCGGACGCCGGCGTGTCGGGTGGCTTGCCGTCCAGATTCAACAGCCTGAGTAGGTCGTTCGTGGTGAGTCCTCCTGTGGGGGTGGCGAGTTACACCGACTCGAGGCTGGCCAGCTTGAGCTTTCGGAGTTGCTCCTTCAGGTACGCCCGCGCCGACTCGACGCGGCCGTTGCCCTTCAGACCCGCGAACTGCTTGTCGATCTCGCCCAGCTTGGCCGCCGCCCTGGCCGCGTCGGCCAGGTTCCTCGGATCGGCCGCCGCCAGCACCTGCTCGGCTTCGAGCAGCAGTTGCGACACCCGCATCCCCGTCGGGTTGGCGATCCGGGCGATCACTTGCGCCGCCTTGAGCGGCTGCTCTTCGGGCGAATCCCACAGGCAGTATTGGGCCACTTCCAGGTGTTCGGGCTGCACCTCGTCCGCCCCGCTCAGGAAGGCGAACGCCCGCACCACGCCGACCGTCTTGAACTGCCGCCGGTCGCCGGGGCGGACGCCCTCCTTCGCCAACTCCTTCAAGATCGTTTCGAGCGCCTCCTTCGCCGCGGCCGTCCACGGCAGTTCGGCCGCCTGCCGGCGGGCTTGGTCCACCTCGGCGGGGGTGATGGTGCCGGTGAACTTCGGCGCGTGGTCGCGGGCCCAGAGCAGCCGCTGCCGCCCGGCCTGCGAGCGGATGGGGGACACCGCCGTCCTCAAACAGAACCGATCGAACAGGGCGGACAGTTCCTTCCCGGTGTCCGGCGACGGCCACTCGTTCGCCGCCGCCACGCACAGTTTCAGGGGCACGTTCCGGACGATCCCATCGCCCGCATCGTACACCCGCTCGTTCAGGATCTTGAGCAGCGTGTTCAAGATCGCACTGCTCGCCTTCCAGATCTCGTCGATGAAGGAGTAGTCGGCCTCGGGCAGCTTGCCGGCCGTCACCCGCACGTACTTGTCTTCCTTGAGCGCGGCCAGGCTGACCGGGCCGAACACCTCCTCGGGCGCGGTGAATTTCGTCAGCAGGATCGAGAACTTGCTCCCGCCGGTCCACTTCAGGACCGAGTCCAGCAGCAGGCTCTTCCCGCACCCCGGTGGGCCGACGAGGAGCACGTGCTCGCCGGCGATCAGGGCAGTCAGCACCAGATCGATCTCGTCCTCTCGCTCGATGAGCGCCTCGGTCAACTCGCGGCGGGCGAGCGCGAACTTGTCCCGCAGTGCGTGAGCGGGCGGGTCTGCCGGCGGCGGACGTAGCGTCTTCATGCGATAACTCCAGAGTGAGTGATGAGTCGGCGCGAACAGGTCGCGGCCGAGTCGGAAACGCCCGCGGCCCCGCCCACCAATGCTGGCGAACGGGACCGCGGGTGACGGGCGAGACTTAGCCCCGCCGTCAAGAGAGTTTGACACACAAGGCCGGCGGATTAATCGGCATTGGTAGCGGTTGCGGGAGCACGGACGTCGGCCGCTGGCAGGTGCCCCGCAACCTGGTGGCCGGCGACCGGGTGCGGGTGTGGCTGGGCGAGCCCGAGTTGCTCACGGACACCGTCCCTTGACGCCCGTGGGCACCATTCACCGGCCGTTCACTCACCGCCCCCGGATGGGCCGAGTCCCAGCTCCTTGAGCCGTCGATCGATTGTGCTCCGGTGAAGACCCATCAACTTGCCAAGGCGGACGTTGAGCGACCGCTTGCGGGTTCCGGGCTCGAACCCCTGCTGGCGGAGGAGGTCGATCAGGAACCCGTACAGTTCGCGGCGTGCCGCCTGTTCGTCCATGGCGGTCAACCGGGCCAGTAAGTCGGCTGGCACAGAGGTGCCTTGGAGGGAGTCGACGGTGAGCGGCTGACCCTCCCGCGTTCGACTCACCGCAGTCCGGATGGCTGTCAACAGTCCGTCCACTTCCAGGTCACGCCAGTCGTGCTGCAACAGGGCGTACAGGAAGCGGTCGTCCGGCCGACGGCCTTCTCGGCAACTCTCGACGAACAGGGGGATGTCTTCCTTGCGGTCGTTGAGCGGGGGCACGGTCAGATACCGTCCGAGCAGCCGGCGGACGAAATCATCCGTGAGGACACCCTCCCCTTGCAACTCGTCGAGATCTCGGAAAGTGGCGAACAGGAGGCGGACATCCGGCTCAAACTCCTCCCCGACGCCCGTGGCGGGACGGAACTTGGTCCTGTCCCGCCCCAACAGCGCCCGTAGGTAGCCCACCGCCCGTTGGTCGAGCCAGTGCAGTTCGTCGACGAAGATTGTGCCCGGTGTCGTCGACTGTAACCACCCGGCTGCGGTGTCACTCGCCTTGCGGCCACCCACCCCCGAGTTCGTGCCGTACCCGGTCCACTTCTCGCGAAAGAGGGTGTCGTCCCCACCGTTCAACTCGCTGGCGTTGAGGGGAAGGAACGGTTTGTCTTTGCGACTGGAAGCGCGATGGATCACCTCCGCCAGCCGGGTCTTGCCCGACCGCGAGGGGCCGAGCAGGGTAACCGGCAGGTCGGACTGGCGGTTCAGGTCCTCGATCTGTTGGAACAGCCGGAGGATGGCCAGGCTCTGCCCAACGTAAGTCCCGTCCGGGTCGAGTTACTCCTTGATCGCCGACAACTCCTTGAACGTTTCGCCCTTGGCCAGGGGCGGAACCCTCAGGGCGGGCGGCTCCACCGCCACGACAGGGACCGTCTCGCCGGCGGCCGGCTCCGCCACTGGGGGCAACGGGACCGCTGCACCCCCGTCGGCGACCGGGGGCGAGGCGAGGGTGAGCAGGCCCTCCGGCAGGCGGGCGAGGGTGGCTTCGATGAGGGGTTGTAGGTGATCGGCCGTGACAAACCGGTCGACGGGCACGCGGGGGAAGTGCAGGCCGGTGGCTGCCCCGGCCGTGTCGAGCAAGCAGTAGGCCTCCGGGAGGAGATCGTACCGCTGGTAACCGGCACGGTGCGGGTTCGATCCCGGAGTGGCGGCGGCCCAGACCGACACCCACGGGCGGAACATCTGCTGGAGGCAACGACCCAGGCGGAAGAAAGTCCGTTCGCCCTCGCCCCCCGGAAGGTGCGCGTCGACGGCCGCCACGGCCTCGGCGTAGGCGACCCAACCCGCGGGCCCGAACGGCGACCGTGAGAGCAGTTCGCTGGCGATGCCCGGCTGGTCGAGACCATCAGTCTCGACATGGAGTCGGGCCGCCTGGCTCCGGGCGTCCGCCCGCGGCTCGCCGTCCCACACCTCCCACAGCCGGGTCACGACCCCGTCCGCCATCGCCCCTACCCGCGAGGCCACCCTGGCGAACCCGTCGGCCTCCGGGTAGAGTTCCGCGATCCGGCCGGCGTGGTAGCGGATCCCGCGGACGAGATCGCGAATGGTCTCGTCAGGGAACTCTTCGAGTTTGGGTTCCCGACCGGGCTCCAGGCCGACGGAGATGCCCACGTAAAGAGTTTCCACGTAGCCGCGGAGGTCGTGGAGCTCACGGCCCAGGCTCAGGGCGTCGCGGGCGGCGATCCCGACTCGGCACGGGGTGATGATACTCACAGGGTTCCTCGGCAGGATTACCGGTCACTCAGCCCATCTGCCGCATCACCTCGGCGGCCAGAGCCAGGTCCCGCTCGGCGTAGATCTCGGTCACCCGGGTGTCGGTGTGCCCGAGCACCGCCTTGGCCGCCTCGAGGCTGCCGAACGCGTGGCGGATCTGGGTGGCCCGGGTGTGCCGCAACTGCCGCGGGGTCCACGCCGGCACCTTCGCCCGCCGGCACGCCCGGCGGACGGCCAGCAGGTAGCTGTGCCGGGTGTACATCGGGTTCACCAGTTCGCCCAGCGGGATGGTCGGCGCCCGGGCCGCCGTGGGCCGCTTGGCCCGCCGCGCCCGCTGCCACGCCACCGACTCGGCCGGGGAGAAGCAGTACGCCAACGGGTCGCGGTCCAGGAACGGCTGGAGGACCGCCATCGCCCGCGGCCCGAGGACCACGCACTTGTCCCGCCCCAGGTGCTGCGTCTTGTGCACCGACGGGGCGTAGTACCACACCCCGTCCCCGGCGGTGATGTCCCCCGGCCGCAGGTGGATGACCTCCTGCGGTCGGGCGCCGGTGAGCAGTTGCAGTTCGGCCATCGCGGCCACCGGCGGGGGCAGGTGCGGGAGGGTCGACCGCACGTCCTCCTCCGCCACCGGCAGCACCCGGTCGGTCTCGCGGGCCGCCGACTTGCCCTTGGCTAACGCGGCGACGCACCGCAACCGCTCGTGCGCGGCGGCCGGGAGCAACTCCTCCCCGACCGCCCACCGCAGCATCCGCCGGATGCGGTGCACGTCCTTGTTGATGGACGTCCGGGCACGGCCGGCGGCGATCATGGCCTCGCGGACGTTCTTGAGTGCCCGCGGGCCGAACTCGGCGGCCGGGGTGGAGCCGTACAGCTTGCGGACCGGCCGCAGGGCCTGCTTCAGACACCCCTGCTCGCTGGTGGGGCGGCCGTTCTTGACGTAGTGCCCCTGGGCGAACTGGAAGTAGGCCAGGATCAGTTCGCCGACGGTGAGCGGGGCGTGGTCGTCGCCGGGAGCGGCCGTGGGCGTGGCGGGCAGGGTGCCGTTGTTCCGTCGCCACTCGGCGATCAGGGTGGCATACTTCTCGTGGGATTCGGGGGACTGCCACGGGCCGAGGTAGTGATTTTTGCCGTCGACGGTGACGACGGCACAGTACCTGGCTTTGTGGCGGCGGTAGGCGGGCTGCGATTTGGGTCGGGGCATGGTGCGGGGTCCGAGGGGGTTTTTCGGTACGTGTACCGAGAAACTCCGGTCCTCATCGCCGCACTCCCGACCGCCGGGAGGTACACAAGACGTGTTCGGCCAACACTTTAGGTCAAGTCGGGCTGACAGGATTCGAACCTGCGACCTCTTGGTCCCGAAGCTAGCGCCGCCGAGTCACATTTGACGCCAATTCACCTGGATTTCCAGCATTTACCACGTTCTGTCGCCGTTGCAAGGCCACACATCCGGTGCATGGAAACGCCTGGAATCGCGGATGTTCCGCGTTATTCGCGGAATATCGCGGAAGACTTTCTGGACCTGCCCTTTCCGCGACTTCATCCTTCTCACCCAAAGAGATCCAGTAAGCATTCTGTCGCATTTTGGATTTTCAGTTCGCTGCGGCCGGAGCGTCAAGCCACGTGGATTTCTGCGGCCATGAGTTCCTGCCGCCACGCCGGCCCACCGTCGGTTCGTACGCGGACCCAGGTCTTTCCGCGTACGTACCGACGGGGGGCCGGCTCCGCGGGCGCCACGGGCGGCGGCGCGGCGGGGTGCCCCGCGAAAAGGCCGCCC
>JANNQE010000440.1:0-6513 GCA_031441625.1 Planctomycetia bacterium | reverse complement strand
CCAAGATCCGCATCGGACAGATCGTCAGCGAGCGCCTCGATGACCAGCCGATGGCCCTCTTCGTTCGGGAGTTGATCCGCCCGACTTACGCTTGCCGAAGTTGTGAATCGCAGGGCCACGACCCGCAGATCGCTCGGGCGGCCCTCCCGCCGGAGCCGATCCCGAAGAGCGGCATCGGCAGCGGCCTGCTCGCCCACGTGATCGTGTCGAAGGTGGTCGATCACCTGCCGCTGCACCGCCAGGAGGCGATCCTGGCCCGTTACGGGTGGGAGGTGCGGCGGTCCACCCTGTGCGACCACCTGCGGAAGTGCGGCGAACTCCTGACGCCGCTGTACGACCTGATGCACCGCCGCCTGCTCCGGTCGTTCGCCATCCACGCCGACGACACGCCGCTGGTGCTGCTGCGGCCGCGACGGACCGCGTTTGCCTGGGTGTACCTGGGCGACGAAGTGAACCCGTACACCCTCTTCGACCTGACCGCCGGCCGCCGCCAGGAGTTCCCGCAACGCTTCCTCGAAGGGTACCGCGGGTTCGTCCACGCCGACGCGTACGACGGGTACAACGCGGTCCACGACAACGTCCGGAATCTGGGGTGCTGGATGCACGCCCGTCGCTACTTCGTGGAGGCCGAGCCGAGCGACCCGCGGGCGGTCGAGGCGCTGGCGTTCGTCCGCACCCTGTACACCGTGGAGCGCGAGATCAAGGTTGAACGGGAGAGGCGGGGCGAGACGTTTACCGATGCCGACGCGGTGCGGGTGCGGCGGACGCGAGCCGGACCGATCCTCGCCACGTTCGCCGACTGGCTCGAAGTTCAACACAGAGCGACAACGCCGAAGAGCCTGTTCGGTCAGGCCGTCGGGTACGCCCGGAACCAGTGGGCGAGTTTGGTTCGATACCTCGACGACGGCCGGTTCGCAATCGACAACGGGGCGGCCGAGCGGGCCATCCGTCCGCTCGCGGTGGGACGATCCAACTGGCTGCATGTCGGCGGCGACGGCGGCCTGAAGACCGCTTCCGTGCTGCTCAGCGTCTGCGCCACCGCGACGCGCCATCGGCACAACCCGTGGACGTATCTGCGCGACGTGCTTGACCAACTGGCCGTCCGTTCCGTCGGTGCCGACTTGTCCGACCTGCTCCCCGACGCCCCGGCCCACGCCCGGAGCCGACTCGCCGCCTGAGACCCGACGCCTACACGCACGAGCGCGCCGACACGCCTCGACCCTGCCGGCGGCCGGGCGGAGCAGGTCGGGCACCGTCTCCGTGCCCGACCTCTCCCACCCGAAGAGGCCGGACGCCGGCCGAGAGCGCCGCGGTCGCCGAAACTGCCCGGCCACAGTTCGCCCGCTCGCCCGCCGGTTCGATCGGGAGACGACATCACTTGTCCGGCTTCGGCGGGGGGAGTTCTTCCCTCTTCGGGGCCAGCTTCTTCTCCAGGTCGGCGAGCACCGCCTTGAAGTCGTCCCGCTCGCGGAGCGGGTTCAGGTCGGGGTCGGTCTTCCACGGGTAGTCGAACTGCCCCGCGTCGAGCGCCTTCCGGAGCAGGGATATGGCCTCCTTCGCGTACTCGTCGCTGAGCTTGCCATCCCCCTTCGCCGCCCGCACGCACAGCGAGTATGCGAGGGCCGCGTCCCAGAAGTTCGGGTTCGGGTTCGGCTCGGCCTGCACCTCCTTCACCTCCTTCACCGCCCCCACGTGGTCGCCGGCCTTGGCCATGTACCGCGCCCGCATCATCCGCTGGTACACCTTCTCCTCGGGGGTGCTCACCTTGATCGACTCATCGATGGCCGCCACCGCCTCCTTCCCTTTCCCCAGCCAGTTGAGCGCCACCGCCTTCACCCAGTGCGGGGAGCGGGCGTAGTGGAACTCGCCCGGCTTGACCGGCCACTTCTTGTAATACTCGGTCCACAGTTCGATCGCCTTGTCGGACCAGGCCACCGCTTCCTCCCAACAGTCCGCCCATAAGAACGTGTCGCCGAACTGCGTCACCGCCTCGGCCAACTGCTGCGTAACGTTCCGGGCCGGCGTGTACTGCATCGGGTCGGTTTTCTCCTCCTTCGGGATGCGGACCGTCATCCGCTTGACGAACGTCTCGCACACCTCGTTCGCCTCCTTCGCCTTCTTCTGGCGCATCAGGCAGATGGCCAAGTTGGCCACGACCACCCTCGGTTGCGGCCACTGCTGCATGGCCGTGGTGAACGCCATCTCGTCGTCCAGCCGTTTGAGCGCGGCCCGGAGTTCCTTCTCCGCTGCTTCCAGTTCCCCGGCCTCACGGAGGTTGTACCCGAGGGAGTTGAGGATCCCCACCCGGCTGGGTGTGTCGAGGGCCAGATCCCTGGTGCCTGCGCCGTCGTCGGGCGGCACTCGCTTGTCCTCTTCCAGCGCCCGGCGGAGTGCCACGACAGCCCCGTGGTGGTCCCCCCGGTTCTCCAGGCGGATTCCGATCTGATACCAGCTCGCGAAGGCCTTCGGATCCCGCCGCACGATCTCACGATACTCGGGGAGTGCGGCCTCGGGGTTTTGATTTCCGCCCATGTTGAACGAGAACGCCAGCCTGCGGCGGATGGCGAGGAACTCGGGGTCCAGTTTGATCGCCGCCCGGAAGGCCGCCTCCGCTTCCTTCCACTGCTGCTTGGTCTCGTGGATGATCGCCAAATCGAAGTAGTCAGACGCCGTCACCGGCGGTGTGTCCGGCAGGGCGTTGAAAGGCCGGGCGGGTTTCGGGGGAAGCGGGCGGACGGTGTCGAGGTGCGTGCCGCGGGTCAACTCCTCGCCCGTCACCGGGCGGGCGTCGAACACCCGCCGCAGCACCGCCCCGTGAGTGCTGTCCACCGTCGTCACGGTCAGTTCACGCTCGTCGGGGCTGAGCGCGAGCCGCGACGCCCCACCGACATAGCCGCCCAGCGGCAGGTCTAACACCTCCCGTCTGCGGGGGAGGTCGATGATCCGCACGGCGTCGCTTGTCAACAGGAACGCCCGCGTGCCGTCGGCCGTGTACACGCACTGCACGACCACTGGCTCGGAGTACTTGTACTGGTCGGGGTTCCGTTTCAGCTTCAAGTCGAACCGGCTCACCTGCTCGCCGGTGTGGACGTCCCACACCTCGCACTCGGTGGCGGTCTGCCACAGGGCGAAGTGGTCGCCCACCGTCCGCCAACCGAACCGCCCAGTCTCCGTAGGTGCGAGCGGCATCTCGGTGCCCGAGAGGTGGCGGACCGACCAGTCAGCGGTGTCGAACAGGGTGAGCTGCCCTTTGCTGATGAAGTACAGCTTCCGCCCGTCGGGCGTCACCCCGCCCCGGAGATAGCCGAACTGGCCGTATTTGCCCTCCTCCCGCACCCGCTTCGGTCCGCCCTGCACCGTTTTCGTCAGGTGGCCGTCGGCGGTGTCGAACACCCGAATCACGCCCGCGACGTCGCACAGCACGAATCGGTTGCTGTCCGGCAGCAGGACAAGGTGGACCGGCCAGGCGACCTCGGCCGGCAGCGGCGTCGCCCAGGGCGGCGTGTCGGTGCCCGCGTTCGTCGTCTGGCCGACCACCCGCTTGCCCAATTTGTCGATGGCCACGACGCGCGACCCGTCGGCGGTGAGGGCGAAGTCGTGGTCAAAGTCGAAATCGAATTTGTCGTCGTCGGGCACCTCCGTCGGTTTGCTCACCACCAGTTTGAACCGCTCCTTCCCCGTCAGTCCGTCGCAGACGGTCAGACGACGGGAGCGGGTCGGTTTCCCCGGCGGCGTGGGGGAGGTCTCGTTCGTCGTGTGGGGGAGGATGAGGGTGTTGCCGTCGGCCGAGACGACCTCACCGTACCCGCCCCAATCCGTGGGCAGCGGCACACGGGTTGATTTCCGGGTGGTCATGTCGAACCGTTCGAACGCTTCCGGTTTGCCGTCCCCGTTCAGCGGGGGCTTTTTCCGGACGAACCCTTGCACAGTGTTCGCCCCGGCGTCCAGCGCGAGCTCTCTCGTCTGGTTGGAATCGAGTGGCGGGAGTGGAATGACCTCCGAACGCGGCCGGCGGTACGTGCTCACAGGCGTGGTGTAGGACCACGGCACCACGAGTTCGCCGCCGGCGGTCGTCCAGTGCCGCGAATGGACCGTGACCGGCCCACCGGCGGAAGGGAGGACGTCGAGCAGCAGATCAGTGCCGGCGTCTCGCACCTCGTACTTGTTCCCGGCCGTTCGGGCCACCTTGCCTGTAGCATTCAAACCAGGCCACTTGACCGCCTCGGCCCCGGTCGGGAAGGGGAACACCGGCTTGCCGGTCTCCACCGCGAGCGCCTGTTTCAGTCGCTCCCACCCCGTCGAGGTGGTGTCCCGCCACACCACGGTTTTGCCGTCGCGGGTGAACTCGCCCCGCCAACTGGTTTCGGGTTCCGTTTCCCACACCTTCGCTCCGGTACTGGCATCCCACACGGTGAGCAAGTGGGCTTCGGCCCCGGACGCCCTCTTCGACGTGTGCTGGGTGACGATGTGGCGGCCGTCGAACGAATGCCGCGCGATCCGAATTGTCCCCGCCCGCGGGTCGAGGGTGCGGACGACCTTTCCGGTGGCGAGGTCATGGACCTGCGCCCGTGCCTCCACCCCGGCCGGTTTGCCGTCGGCCGCCGGCACGTCGCGGAGCAGTTGGGTGATCACCCGCGTGGAGTCCCGGTTGACGGTGTCGGCGATGGAATTTTGAAGGAAGCGGTGTTGCCAGCCCTGTTTCACCAACTCCGGGTCGGGCCGGAGGGGTTCGCATTTGATGATCAACCGGCCGGTGCGGCCGTCCCACACCCGCAGATCGCCGGGGGGATTCCCGAGGTTCAGGTTGCTCGCCTCCTGCATGAAACTTTGGCCCAACCCGGGCACCTGACCGCAGGTCCAGAGCCGCGGCGGGTCGCCGGGAACGACCTTGCCTTCCGCAAACGACTGTTCGTTCTCCGAGCGGATTTGGATGGGGGTGAACCCGTCGAGCGGTTTGCCGGTGGCGAGGTCGGTCGCGGTGAATGTGAGGAAGTGCCGGTTCGTCGCCAGCTTGCCCTTGTAGAAGACCCGGCCGGGGGCGAGATCATCTGACACGCCCCAACCCTCATTTTCGGCCACCAGCGGTTCATACGCCACGCGATCCACTTCAGCGTGGGCCTGACGGTCGAGGTAGTGCGTCTCGAACCCCCGCAGGTCGGACCGCCCCGCCTTCGGCCGCATCTGGTCGAGCAGGGCCTTTAGCTTGTCCGTCTCGCCGGCGTCCCTCGCCTGCCGCAGCAGCACCCGCTGGTTGTCGTGCAACTCCAGGTCGGCGTCCCGCCGGGCCGCCTCCGCCTCCGCCGTCCGCTCCTTCAGTTTCCCCTGCTCCGCTTCCAGCTCCACCTGCTTCGCCACCAGCTTCTCCTGCTCTTGCTCCAACTCACCCTGCTTTCCCTGGGCGATGCCCTGCTGCCGCTGGGCCTCCACCAGCCCGGCCCCGGTGCCGGCGAAGCCGAGCAGCACCGCCGCGGCCACCACCCCCACCGCGATCACCGGCCCGCGGTTCCGCTGCACGAACTTGCTCAGCCGGTACCCCGCCCCCGGCGGGCCGGCCGTCACCGGCTCGTGGTTCAGGAACCGCTCCACGTCCTTGGCGAACCCGTTCGCCGTCTCGTACCGCCGGTCGCGGTCCTTCGAGAGCGCTTTCAGCACGATCCAGTCGAGCTCCCCCTTCACGAACCGGCCCAGCTTGGCCGGCTCGATCTGCCGGTTGGCGGCCACGCTCGGCGCGCTGTCCACGGAACTCAGGCGGCTGCTCGGCGTCGGGGCTTCCTGCTCGCGGACCAGCCGCAGCATCTCGTCGAGCGCCGCCTTCTTCATCGTCTCCTTGGTCAATGGCGTCGTGCCTGTGAGCAGTTCGTAGAGGATCACCCCCAGTGCATAGACATCCGCTCGCGTGTCCACGTCCACGGCGTTGAAGGTGGCCTGCTCCGGGGCCATGTACAGCGGTGTGCCCATCACCGAGCCGAACGCCGTGAACATCGACTGCTCGCTGAGTTGCAGCCCCGTCGTCGCCTTGGCCAGCCCGAAGTCGATCACCTTCGGCACCGGCTTGCCGTCATGCGATTCCACGAGAATGTTGCCGGGCTTCAAGTCGCGGTGGATGATCCCCTTCTGGTGGGCGTGCTGCACCGCCGAGCAGATCTGCTGGAACAGGTTGAGCCGCTCGGCAATCGTGAGCCGATGCTGGTCGCAGTAGTCGCTCAGCGGGACGCCCTTGACCAACTCCATGACGAAGAACGGAGCCCCCGTGTCCGTCGTGCCGGCGTCGAGCAGCTTGGCGATGTGCGGGTGGTCCATGAGCGCGATGGCCTGCCGCTCCGCCTCGAACCGCGTCAGGATGGCCTGCGAAGTGCCGCGCTCGGCGCGGACGAGCTTCACCGCGACGCGCCGCTTCACCGGCTCGGTCTGGTCGGCCATCCAGACGGTGCCCATGCCGCCCTCGCCGATCGGGGCGGGCTATCGGTTGCGGAAGTTTGTGCGGCGGAACCACGGGCGGGTGGTCGCTGGGGC
>JANNQE010000439.1:0-4381 GCA_031441625.1 Planctomycetia bacterium | reverse complement strand
GGCGTCAGCCGCCTGGGTGTCCGAACCACCCAGGCGGCTGACGCCGCCGGTTCACCAGTTTGGCTGCGTACAATTCGGCAACCCCGGAGACCGCCCATGACCCCGTTCACTGTTCGGCCGGTGTCGGACGACGACAGCCCGCTCGACGCCTTCTCGCACGCCGTCGTCGGCGTGGCCGACAAGCTCCGCCCGGCCGTAGTGAACCTACGTGTCGGGCACGGCGGCGGTTCGGGCGTGCTCTTCACCCCCGACGGCTTCCTGCTGACGAATCACCACGTCGTGCAGGGGGCGCGGCGGGTGCGGGTGCGGATGAGCGACGGCACCGAGCTGGGCGGCGAAGTCGTCGGCAACGACCCGTGGACCGACCTGGCCGTGGTGCGGGCCGACGCCCGTGACCTGCCGTTCGCCACCTTCGGCGACTCGGCCAAACTGCGAGTGGGACAACTGGCCGTGGCCATCGGCAGCCCGCTCGGGTTCGAGAACACCGTGACGGCGGGCGTCATCTCGGCGCTCGGCCGCACCATGCGGAGCGCCGGCGGCAAGATGGTGGACAACATCATCCAGACCGACGCGGCCCTGAACCCCGGCAACAGCGGCGGCCCGCTCGTGGACTCCCGCGGGAACGTGGACGGCATCAACACGGCCGTCATCCAACCGGCCCAGGGCATCTGCTTCGCCGTGCCGATCAACACCGCCAAAGTGGTTCTGCCGCACCTGATGCAGCACGGGCGGGTGATCCGCGGGTTCCTCGGCGTGCAGGTGCGGCAGGTGCCCATCGCCCCGGACGTGCGGGAGCGTTTGAACGTCACGCAGCCGACCGGCGTGGAGATTCAAATGATGGAAGAGGACGGCCCGGCGATGAACAGCGGGCTGTGGATCGACGACGTGATCGTCAGCTACGGCGGTCAGCCGACGCCGGCGGTGGAAGACCTGTTGCGGCTGCTCACCACGTTCGCGGTGAACCAGCCGCAGCCGGCGGTGGTCGTCCGCGAGGGGGCGGTGGTGACGCGGCGGGTGACGGCGGTGGAACACCCCGAAGCCGTCGGGCGAGCCTGAAAGCACGCCTACTTCTTCACTTCGGCCAGCGCGTCGGCCCGCAGTTGGTCGTGGACGGCCGAATAGTAGTAGAAGAAGTTGTTGGCCGTGCGGTCGCCGACGGCGACATCGAAGTACACCCGGCTGCCCCCGCGGGGCCACGGCACGCCGTCGAGGAGCAGGCTGTTCACCTCCCCGCTCGCGCTCTCGCCCGCCTTCAGTGAGAGCGGCTTGCTGCCCTTCGTCACCTTGCCGGCGGTGGGCAGCACGAGCGGCTTGTCCTGATGCAGGAACAGCACGCTGTCGGCCCACAGCACCTCTTTGCCGTCGGTCAGGACGGCCGGCACGGTGGCGTCCTTCGTGGTGGTGTTCTTCAGTGTGATCTTGAACGCGCCGTCGCCGTACATGTCGTTCTTGAACTTCTGCGGGTTCTTCGCCGGCACCTGTTCCACGGTCAGGGTGATGCCGTCGCCGACGAACAGGGCCGGCCGGCCGCACTCGCCGCACGTCACGTCGGCCAGCTTCGGCCCGTCCTTCGGCCACGCCTTCGCCCCCAGGCTGGCCCACGGGCTCACCGGCTTGCCGTCCGCCCACCGCCACCCGGCCGGCACGCTCAGCACCTGCTTGACGACCTTCCGCTCGTCGGCCGTGTCGGGCACGATGGCCGCCAGCAGCCACCCGCCCTGCTGCGCCTTCGCCCCGACGATGTACGCCGTGCCCACGTCGTACTTGGCCGGGTTGTTCCCGCGGTAGCTGAAGCGGTACACCGCCTTCGCGTCCGGCTTCTCCCCGCGGAGGGCGTCGGTCGGGTCGAACACGAGGGTGAATGTGTGCAGTGGCGGGTCGCTCAGGCCGACCGGCCCGGCCTTCGACGAGGTCAGCTTGCCGACGAACACCCGCTCGCACCCGGACAGCGGGGCGAGGCGGGCGAGCGCCTCGTCGTCGCCGCGGGCGGCGAGCGGGGCGAAGGCGAGCAGCAGCAGGGGAAGGGTGCGTGACATGACGTGACGCCGTGGGGGTCGAGTGGGAGCGTGTCGGGTGGGTCCGCACGGAACGTCGGTTCCGGCGCGACCCACGCGGTTGCCACCGGTCGCGGGTCAGCTCGGGCGGACGCCACTGGACCCATCCTACCAAGTGACTCACGCGGCGGCGGCGAAGGCCGAGAACAGCCGCTTCATGCCGGGTTGCGAGTCGGACAGCTCTTCCGGGTGCCACTGCACGGCGACGAGGAACTTGTGGTCGGTCGCCTCGACGGCCTCGATAATGCCGTCCGGGGCGAAGGCGGTGGCCTTCAGGCCGGGGGCCAAATCCTTGATCGCCTGGTGGTGCATGCTGTTGACGGTGGCGACCGGCTCGCCGAGCAGTTCGCCCAGGTGCGATTCAGCGATCACCGTGATGTCGTGCGCCAGGTACGAGCGGCTGGGGCGGTCGGGGGTGGGGAAGTAGTCGTGCTTCATGGCCGCCGGCACCATCGCGGCCACGTCCTGATACAGCGTGCCGCCGCGGGCGACGTTCAGAATCTGGATGCCGCGGCAGACGGCCAGCACCGGCTTGTTCGTGGCGGTGGCGTGTTCGAGCAGCATGAGTTCGACGGCGTCGCGGTCGGGGTCGGTGGTGCCGCACTTCGGGTGGCGGGTCTCGCCGTACCGGGACGGGTCCACGTCTACGCCGCCAGTCAGGAAGATGGCGTCGAGACGGTCGAAGATGCCGGCCATGGTGTCCGGGTCGTGGGGCAGCAGGGGAATGAGCCAGGGGATGCCGCCGACGGTGCGGAGCGCTTCGACGTACCGCTGGCCCATGATCCAACAGTTGGGCAGATCACCGCCGGCCTTGCCGGGGAGTGTCTGAGTGGCGATGCCGACGACCGGGCGGCGCATGGGAAGACTCTCCGTGGTCTGCGGGGGCGAGCGGGGAGAGAGGTACTCGGAATCTTAACGTCGTCTGCGGTGTCGGTCCAGCAGCAAATGTGCCCGACTTCGGGAGAATGCCGCGGGTGTCGTCGAGTGGTGCGAGCTGCGGGAGGTGGGTCAGGCCGCCGAACGCTGACGGCCGTTCACGGTGTACTGTCCCCACCCGGCATTTTCCAGTGCGAGTTGGTGTTCGTTTCCCCTCCCCTTTCGGCTTGCGTTTTCCCCGCCCGTCGGTATACCCCCGCCTCTTCTTGAACCGAAATCGGTCGCGGTCGTGGCTCCTCCTCGGGGCGGCGGTCGCGCGCTCCGGGGGGCCTGGGCATGGCGAATCGAACGGGCGGGCGGGGGTGGGTGTGGCGGGCGGTGGTCGCGGCCGTCGGGCTGACCGGGCTGGGTGTGGTCATGGCCCAACCGCCGGTGGACAAGCCGCCGGCCCCTGCCCCGCTCCCTCCGGTGGCCAAGCCGCCGGCCCCGCTCCCGCCGGTGGCGGCGGCCGAGAGCACCCGCACGGTGGCTACCATCACCACCACCGCCGGCACGGTGGCCATCACGCAAGAGGAGTTCGGCAAGTTCCTGACCGACCGCGGCGGGGCGGACAAGCTGGAACTGTATGTGAACAAGCGGATCATCGAGATGGCGGCGGCCGAGAAGGGCGTCACCATCACCGTGCAGGAGATGGAGGCGGCGCTGAAGAACGACATGAAGGGCATCACCGTCGAGTACAAGGACTTCGTGAACGTGGTGCTGCCGAAATACGGGAAGACGCTGTACGAGTGGATGGAGGACGTCATCCGCCCGCGGCTGCTGCTGGAGAAGCTGAGCGCCGGCGAGGTGCAGGTGAACGAGGCCGACCTGAGAATCGAGTTCGAGCGGATCCACGGCGAGAAGCGGCGGATCCAGATGGTGCTCTACCCGCTGAGCGAACCGGGGATTGCCGCCAAGCTGCACGCCGAAGCGCGCAAGGGGAAGGACGAGTTCGACGGCGTGGCCCGCAACCAGCCGAACCCCGGACTGGCGGCCAGCCTGGGCAAGGTGAAGCCGATCAGCCGGCACATGACGGGTGACGAGCGGGCCATCGAAGACGCGGCGTTCAAGCTGAAAGTGAACGAGATGAGCGAGATGCTGAGTACCGGCCAGGGGTACGTGTTCATCAAGCTGCTGGAGGTCCTCCCGACGCAACCGGGCGTCACGTTCGAGACGGAGAAGGACCGGCTGAAGGAGGCGGCGTACGAGGAGAAGATGCGGGTGTACATCCCGCAGAAGTTCGCCGCCCTCAAGCAGAAGGCGCAGCCGAAGGAGCTGTACGTGGCCCCGAAGGAGTGGCAGACGCTCTCGCCCACCCGCCCGCCCGCGCGGCCGGCGGGCAAGTCGTGGAACGCGCGCCCAGAGGCCCGACCGGGCGGGAGGGCGCCAGAGCCACTGGCGCCCTCCCTCAC
>JANNQE010000438.1:0-4362 GCA_031441625.1 Planctomycetia bacterium | reverse complement strand
GTGAGGGAGGGCGCCGGAAGTTTCCGGCGCCCTCCCTCACGGTCGGGCCTCCGATCATGCAGGCACGCCCACCGCCACCACCTCCGCCGCGACCGCCGCTTTCATCGCGGCGAGTGAGTCGCGGCCGAACCGCTTCTGCGCCAGTCGGGTGAGCGGGTACGCCAGCTTCGTCAGCCAGTACCGCGGACGGGAGTGCGCGCGGATGCCGTACCACACCACGCCGTCGGCGTCCTGCTCCACCAGGAACCGCTCTTCGCCCTGCTCGACGTGCCCCGTCAGCGTGCCGTAAGCGAACCCGAACCGCAACGGCTCGTCGATCACCTCCACCACCCGGCAGGCGTTCACCCACCACGCGCCGTACACGTGGGCAGCGACCGACACCACTGTGCCCTCTCGAATGGAGGCGTCGGTCGGGTCCACGACCACCCAGCCGGGCGGGAACTGTGCCCACCGCCGCAGGGCCGCCACCGCCGCCGCGAACGCCTCCGGCCCGACGCCGACGGCCACGCGATACTGATCGCACACGTACCCCGGCGGGGGCACGGCCGACCGCGTACACCCGCGGTACGGGTAGCTGAGCGGCTGGTTGGCCTGCCGCAAGCGGGTGGCCAGCAGGCGGCGGTCGGTCGGCCGGCAGAAGGTCCACATGGCGTGCGTCCGTGGTGGCAGTGTGCGAACCGTGCGACGCGGGCAAAGGTTAACCGCGAGGCGGAGACGAGCGCGCCCGCCCCGCTCGTCTCCGCCTCGCGGCGAACCTACAACACCACCCCACTCCCCGGATGATATCCGATGTCCGCGCTCCCCGAAACAGTCCTGCAATTCGGATCCGGCCGGTTCCTGCGGGCGTTCGCCGACCTGTTCATCCACCACGGCAACACGCAGGGGCAGAACGTCGGCCGGGTGGTCATCGTGCAGAGCACCGGCGAAGGGCGGGCCGGCGGGCTGAACGCCCAACAAGGGAAGTACCACGTCGTCGTCCGCGGGTATGAGGGCGGCGAAGTGATCGACCGCGTGGAGGCGTGCGAGAGCGTCAGCCGGGCACTGCACGCCGGCACGCAGTGGGACGAGGTGCTGGCGCTCGCCCGCAGTCCGCAGTTGCACACCATCTTGTCGAACACGACGGAAGCCGGCTTCAAACTGGACGACACCGACTCGCCCGCCGACGCCGTACCGAAGAGCTTCCCGGCGAAGTTGCTGGCCGTGCTGAAGGCTCGGTGGGAGGCGAACCAGTCGCCGCCGACGGTTGTGCCGTGCGAACTGATCGAGGGCAACGCCGGCATCCTGAAGGTGCTGGTTGTGAAGATGGCGGCCGACTGGGGCCACCCGGACGCCTTCCTCGGCTGGCTCGTCCGCACGCCGTTCCTGCACACGTTGGTGGATCGCATCGTGACGGGCACGCCGGCCGACCACCCGCTGCTCGCCACCGATCCGATGGTGATCGTCGCCGAGCCGTTCGCCTTCTGGGCGCTCGAGGATCACCCGAAGTCGGCGTTCAAGTTGGCACACCCGGCGATCACGCGCACGGCGGACGTCACGCCGTACTTCCTCCGCAAAGTCCGCATCCTGAACGCGGCACACACGGCGCTGCTCATCAAAGCGATGCCGCGGGGGTTCGCCATCGTGCGGGACGCGGTGAACGACCCGGAGTTGGGGGCGTGGCTGTGGCGACTGCTGAGCGAGGAGATCGTGCCGACGCTGGAGGGGCGGGTGGATCAGCCGTTGCGGTTCGCCGAGCAGACGGTCGAGCGGTTCAAGAACCCGTTCCTCGATCACAAGTTTGCGGACATCGCGCTGCACCACGAGAGCAAGGTGAAGGTGCGGCTGGTGCCCACCCGCGACGAGTTCGCCGCCAAGTTCGGCAAGCAGCCGCAGTTGTTGAACGAGGTGCTGGGGTAACTGTGTTCGCAGCGAGCACAGCGAGCGGGAACCGCGCTCCGCTCGCTGTGCTCGCGACGAACGTCACGCAGCCGGGGGATGCGGTTTGTGCTCCGCGTTCTCGTCCTTCTGCACTCGCAGCAGCGGCCGGCCCAGCACGAGCGCAATCAGCAGCGTCATGGCCGCCGCGCCGAGGAACAGGAACACCGGCAGCCGCTTGTTGTCGTAGTCGGGCGATGGCGGCTGCCCCTCCGGACTCAGCTCGTAGTGCGGCACGCCGTCGAGTGCGAACTTGGTCACGCTCACCCGGTCGCCCGGCTTCACCGCCTTGCCCACTTCGATGACCGCGTCCTTCTTCTCCCGCCCGATCACGTCGTCCACGATCTCCTGGAATGATCGCGACTTCTCGTCTTCGAGCTTCACGTCGGGCACCAGCTCCTTGCCCTCGCCTTCGGTCACGTGGAAGTACGCCGGCCGGCCGTGGCGGTAGTCCACCGCCGTCAGTGTGCCCGCCCCGAGCACCTCCCGGTCCTTGATCTCCGGGGCCAGTCCGCCGATCTGGGCGAACGTGACGACCACCCAGAAGAGCGCCGACGACGCGATGGCCCCGACCACGTTGACGAAGTTGCTCGTGGCGATCATCTCGCCCTTGCTCGTCTTGGGTGCCCGGTGTTGCAACAGTGTGAACAGCGGGACGATGTAGAAGCCGGTGGACACGCCGACGCCGATGATGCACGCCACCAGCACGGGCGTGTTCGTCAGTTGCCACGCGGCCACGCACAGGAGCGTAATCATGCCGGCCGCGCCGAGCAGGACCAGCCGCAGTTCCACCCGCCGGCCGCTCAGCAGCCCGGCGAGCGGGCTGCCCAGCCCGATGCCCAGCGCCACCGTGCCGACGATCACGCTCGTCTTCAGCTCGTCCCACCGCGGGTTCTGGCTTTCGCCCAGCATGTACACCGCCGCCCGCATGAACGCCACCACGAAGGTGAAGAACGCGATGCCCAGGATGGCCACCCGCAGCGGCTTGGTGGACAGCAGTGTGCGCAGGCTGTGCACGATGGGGCCGTACACGTTCAGCGGCAACTTGCGGTGCGGGTTGGCCGCCGGCATCGGGCGAATGAGGAAGCTGGCCACCGCCCCAACCACCGCCAGCCCGAACAGCACCCACCCGATGTACTGCTCGTGCCCGAGGAACAGGTACGACATCACCCCGCCGCTCACCGTGCCCAAAATCACCGCCAGGAATGACAGCGATTCGAGCAGGCCGTTGCCGCGGCTGAGCAGGTGCGGGGGGAGGATTTCGGGCATGACGCCGTACTTCGCGGGCACGAAGAAGGCCGAATGCACGCCCATCAGGAACACGCACCCGAGTACCAGCACCGGGCCGAACACGTCGAATCGCCCGCTCGGGTCACGGCCCAGGTAGAACCCCACCAGCGCGACCGCCGTGATCAGCACTTCGGCGACCTTCCAGGTGATGAGGGCAGTCCGCTTCGGGTACTTGTCGGCCAGGTGCCCGGCGACGGTGCAGAAGATGGCCCACGGGCTGTAGAAGAGGATGGGCATCAGGCTGATGGCCGTCTTCTCGGTCATCAACTGCTTGTTGATGGCGAAGAACATGGCCGCCGCGTGGATGGCCTGGTCGTTGAAGGCGGCGAAGAACTGGGCGACGAGCAGGCCGATGAACGTGCGGGAGGTGAGACGTCCGGCGGGCGGAGCGGGCGGGGCGACGGCGTCGGCCATGAGTGGGCGTCTCGACGGGGGAGGTGGGGGAAGTTTACGGTTTCCGGTGGCACAGGCATTCCTGCCTGTGATCCCACCGACACAGGCAGGAATGCCTGTGCCACCACAATCTGGGGCCCCTACAATCTCGCCACACCCCTCGCCCTCGTCCCGGAGCCGGCCGATGAGTTCCGCCCCACAGCCGCCGCAGATCCCCCCGCAGGTGTCGTTCAAGTCGGGTCAGTTCGAGTTCACCGACGAGCACAACCGCAGCTTCTCCGGCCTGTCCGACAACATGCGGGCGTTCGCCAACCTGATGAAAATCCTGGGCGGCGTGTTCGCCCTGCTCATGATCGCGGGCGTCGTCGTCGCCCTGCTCACGAAGGGCAAGCCGCCGGAGGGCCTGACCGAGGGGCCGATGCACACCCGCCCGTGGGGGTACGTGCTCATGCTCGCCCCGTTCGCCGTCCTGTTCCTCACCTTCGGCCTGTGGGCGGGCGGGTCGGCCGCCGCCTTCCGCAAGATCGCCGAGACGAAGAACGAGGACATCTGGAACCTGATGACCGCGCTCAACTCGCTCGGCAAGATGTTCGCCATGCTCCGGTTCCTGGTGATCGCCGCCCTGGTGCTGCTGGTGATCGGCGCGGCCGTGGTCGGCATCGGCGCGATGATCGACAAGCCGTAGGGGATCCTCCCCGGACTCGTTAGCCCGAAGCGCGAGCGAGGGGCCAACGGCTTGCGTGGAAGACCAGTGTGTGACGGGTG
>JANNQE010000437.1:0-3550 GCA_031441625.1 Planctomycetia bacterium | reverse complement strand
CCCCCCCCCCCCCCCCCCCCCCGGCAGGTTTCGCATCACTCCGCAGGCAGCCCCTCGATCCGCCGCTTGTCGTCGGCGGTGAGCACAGCCGACGGCAGCAGCATCCGCCCGTAGGGTGCGATCGCCCGTTGCCCCTTGCTGTAGGCTGCTTTCACCGAGTCGTTGGCGTCGGGCGGCACGTCCGTCAGGATGCGGAGCAGGGCCACGAACCCGCGGACCACCTCCGGGTCGTCCTTCACCGGCTCGAACAGCTTGAGCGTCTCGGGCAGTGGCAGGCGGTTGTTCAATGCCGTCACCCGCTGGAACTCCCGCAGGGCGAACCCGTTGGTGGTGTCTTTGCGGTACAGGTCGCGGAAGTAGGGGATCTCCCGCTGCGGGTAGTCGAACATGCGGCGGAAGGCGTCGGCGGGCCGCCCCTGGGCGACCGCCACCTCGGCGTACAGCCAGTGGGCGTAGGCCCACCCCTGGAGCGTGGCATGGCTCGCGAGCGTCCGCTTCATCACCACCTCGTACTCGGCCGCCGACTGCTCGGCCAGCGAGGCCGCCGCCTTCAGGTTCGCGTCGGCGTCCACGCCCAGCTTGGCCAGGTCGTAGTGCGCCTTGCCCACCCGCTGCGCCAGGTTGGCCGTGTCCGCCTTCCACAGGTAGTTTTCCGGGTCCTGGTCGTTCCGCTTGCGCATCAGGGCGGCCATTTCGGTCAGGAACTGCAACTGCCGCTTGGCCACCCGCACGCGGATTTCGGGAGTCATGACATCCGGCTTCGCGGCCGCCTGCTCCTGGTAGAACCGCTGGCGGATGGCCTGCCGCTCCCACTCCATGTGGTCCGGGTCGCGGGCGGCGAACCGCTCGGTGACGGCCGCCGTGCGGCGGGAGCACGCCGCCTTCTCGTCGTCGTCCTGGCTCACCTGAACGAGGCTGGTGACGGCGCGGACCAGGTGCAGGTGGACCTCCGAGTCGTTCGGCTTCTCCTTCGCCAGATCCTCGTAGACCGCCCACGCCCGGCGGAGCATGTCCAGCCCGGCCTTCCGCTCGCCGGTGCTCGCCTTGCACAGCCCGAACTTCTCCAGACTCAGCGCCATGCCGGTGCGGACCTCCGGGTCGGTCGGGGCCAGCTTGAGCGCCTTCTCCCGCACGTCCAGGCCGAGCTGATACCGCTTCTTCGCCAGCGGGATGTCGCCGCGATCCGTGTGAATGTTGCCGATCATGGTGTGCGCGCTGCCGACGTACCCGGCGGCGACGGCCGGGTCTTCGCCGGCGTGCTCCAGCTCTTTCAGGCACTCCTCAAGCCCGGCCTCCGACTCCGCCTTGTACCCCTGGTCGTAGCGGATCCACGCGCGGCGGTGCAGCGCCTTCCCGCGGAAGACGTGATCCTCGGCGGCGGCGTGCGGGGAGGCGATCAGCCGGTCGGTCAGGGCGAGGCACTTGTCGGCCGCTTCCAGGCCGAGGCCGGTGCGGTTCGTCTCGCGGTACAGCTCGGCGAACAGCAGCCACGTGCGGGCTTGCCCGCGGAGCACGTCCGGCGGGGCGTCCGGGTCGGTCAGCAGGTCGTCGTACACCGCCCGCGCGCGGTCGAGGATGTCGATCACCGTGCCCCGCTGGGTGCCGGCGATGGGGCGGATGCCGCGGGCCAACTCGCCGGCCATCAGCTCGGCCGAGCGGCGGGCGCGGTCGTAGTTCGCCTCCGCCTTCGCCCGGTTCTCCTCCGCCCGCTCCTTCGCGTCCCGCTCGCGGCGGGCCGAGCCGTCGAGCAAAATCAGTCCGACAACCAGGATGGGCACGGCCAGGGCGAGCGCGGCCACCGCGCTCGTGACGATCAGTCGGTTCCGCTTCGCCCACCGCCGCGCCCGCACCGCCCACGGCTCCGGGTACGCCGACACCGGCTCGTCGGCCAGGAAGTGCAGCACATCCTCGGCCACCGCCTTCGCACTCGGGTAGCGGTCGGCCGGCTCCTTTTGTAGGCACTTGAGGCAGACCGCTTCGAGCGGGCGGGGCGTACCGGGCACCACCGCCGACGGCCGCGACGGGGGCGTGTGCCGCACGCGGTCGAGCACCTCCAGCGTGCTCCCGCCGCCGAACGGCAGGCTGTTGGTGAGCAACTCGAACAGGATCGCCCCGAGGCCGTACACGTCGGTGCGGGCGTCGATGCGGTCGAGCTGCCCGGCGGCCTGTTCCGGGGCCATGTACGCCGGGGTGCCGAGCACCTGCCCGAACTCCGTCTTCTGGTCGGCGTCGGCGGTCAACTGCGGGGGCGGGTCGAGGGGCACGGTGGCGGCCGGGTCGTCCGGTTCGCCCACCACTTTGGCCAGCCCCCAGTCGAGCACCACCACCTCGCCGTAGTCGCCGAGTACCACGTTCGCCGGCTTCAGGTCGCGGTGAATGACACCCTTGCTGTGGGCGAAAGCGACGGCGTTGCACACCCCCACGAACGCGGTGAGAAGCTCCGGCCGGTCGAGGGGGGTGAGCGTGCCCTGCGCCCGCTTGCGGTGGTACGCCTGAATCGCCTCGCGGAACGTCCGCCCGCGGACGAACCGCATGGTGTAGAACGGGCGGTCGTCGGTCGCCCGCTTGCCCAGGTCGTACACGGGCACGATGCCGGGGTGTTCGAGCTGGCCGGTGATGCGGGCTTCCTTCAGGAAGCGCGAGAGCACGGGGCCGCTGGCCGAGCGGTCGGGCAGCAACTCCTTCAGCGCCACCTCGCGGCCGAGCGGCTCGTCTCGCGCCAACCACACACGCCCGATGCCGCCGGTGGCGTGCAGGCGGGTCACGGTGTAGCGGTCGTGGTCGTCGGGCGGGAACTGGACGGTCGAGATGAAGACGGTGTTCGGGTCGGGCGGGGTGGGCGTACCGGCGATGGTGGCGAGGACCGGGTCGGGCGAGCCGGCGAGCGACTGCCGCACGCGGTCGGTGGTGGCCTCGGCGAGCGCCGCCTCCACCCGCCCGGCGTGCTTGCTCAACTTGCGTTCGAGCAGTCGGTCCACGTCCGCCCGCTCGTCGGCCGTCACCCACCCCTTCCGCACCAAGAGGTCGGCCAACGGCGTGTCCTTCTGCCCGGCCCACGCCGTACACCCCTCGACGAACCGGTCGGGGGTGAGCACGTCGGCTTGCAGGGCGAGCACGGCGAACAGCAGGTTGCGGTCGTCGGCCGGCGAGCGCATCGGTTGTCGCCTTTCTTCGGACGGTGGGATCGAAAGAGAGTCTAAATTTCACCAGACCGAGTGTCAATCCGGTGCGTGCGGCTCGACAGGTCAGGGGATTTCGGCACCCCACCCCCCGCCGCCCTCGCGTTGCTCGGGGCGGCGCGGACGCCCTTGAGCAACTTGAGCAGGCGGGTGCCGCGGGCGATCAGCCAGTTCACCCAGGCGAGCGGGCGGCGGCGGTGCCACAGGGCGACGGCCCCGCCCATGCCGATGAGGACGAGGGCGTACAGGCTGTCTTGCACGTCCGAGGTGGCCCGCCGGCCGACCACCTCGAGCGCGACGACGGAGGCCATCAGGAGGGCGGTGAAGCCCACCTGAACCCACGACTGGACGGGCAGTTTCAGGAGCAGGTC
>JANNQE010000436.1:0-5493 GCA_031441625.1 Planctomycetia bacterium | reverse complement strand
ACCGACCCAGGCGGCTGACGCCGCCGGTTCACGCAGTAAGACAACTGTTTTCCCCCCGTGAGGCTCTCCCGATGGCCGACGTCCGCGCGTTCCGTGGCTTCCGATACGACCTGGGCAAAGTGGGCGCGCTCGCCGAGGTGGTGTGCCCGCCCTACGACGTGATCGACGCCGCCCTTCAGCAGAAGCTGTACGACGACAGCCCGTACAACGCCGTTCGGGTCGAACTCACCCGCGAAGACCCGGACACGGGCCGTGACAAGTACGACCACGCCGCCCGCACCCTGAACGGGTGGGTGTTCGGCGGGGTGCTGCAACAGGACACCGGCCGCAGCCTGTACGTGTACGAGCAGGAGTTCACGGTCGAAGGGCAGACGTACACCCGCCGCGGGTTCCTGGCCCGCGTGCGGCTGGAGCCGTTCGGCACCGGGCGGATCTTCCCGCACGAGCAGACGCTGAGCGGGCCGAAGGCCGACCGGCTGAAGCTGTACCACGCCACCGGGTTCAACATCTCGCCGGTGTTCGGGCTGTACCCGGATGAATCGAACGAGGTGTCGGCCGCCCTCGAAGCGGTGGTGAAGCACGCCCCGCCGCTCGCCGCGCGGGACCACCTGGGGGTGATGAACCGCCTGTGGGTGGTGACGGACTCGTCGATCATTTCCAAAGTGATCGGGCTGATGGGGCCGAAGCCGGTGTTCATCGCCGACGGCCACCACCGCTACGAGACCGGGCTGAAGTACCTGGACGAGCAGCGGGCCGGGGGGACGGTTCAGGACGACGAGTCGCCGGCCAACTTCTGCCTGATGATGCTCGTCGGCATGAGCGATCCGGGATTAATCATCCTGCCGACGCACCGGCTGGTGAGCGGGCTGCCGGCGGTCACGCGGGAGCAGGTGAAGTCGGCACTCGCCGGGCACTTCGACGTGGTCGGCGAGTTCGACACGGCTGAGGAGTGCTGGGAACACGTGCAACTGGAAGACCTCCAGACCGTGCTCGGCTTCGGTACGGTGAGCGACGGCAAGTGGCTGGCAGTGAAGCTGCGAGACGGCACGGCGATGGCCACGCTGGCGGCCGACCAGTCCGCCGAGTGGCGCGGGCTGGCGGTGAGCATCCTGCACAAGCTGGTGCTGGACAAGCTGATCGCGGAGGCGGTGGGAGGCGAACCGAAATGCGGTTACGTCCACCTGCTGAAGGAGGTGACGGACGCGGTCGCGGCGAACAGTTGCCAGCTCGCCTGCCTGGTGCCGCCGTGCGGCATGGAGCACGTGGAAGAGATCGCCGGCAACCGCGAGAAGATGCCGCCGAAGAGCACGTACTTCTACCCGAAGGTGCTCACCGGGCTGGTGTTCCACTCGCTCAAGAAGGACTGACGGAGGCCCACTCCCACCGCCTCGGCTTCGCGCTGTGGCCGAGTGGACGGGGGAGTGGTCCGGGTGGCGGGACGGCGAAATCGAACGGCACTATTCCGTTGACCCCCGCCGCGCCCGCGGGTACGCTCCCTTCGTCCCACCTGCCGAACGCCCTTCTCCCAGTTCGAGCCTCCCATGCGGCCCCGCCTCCCCTGCGGTCGTGGCATCTCCCGCCGGTCGTTCGTCGTCGCCGGTGCCGGCCTCGCCGGGTTGACGCTCACCGACTTGCTCCGCGCCGACGCCACCACGCCGAAGAAGACCACGCCCAAGTCGATCCTGAACATCCACCTGGACGGCGGGCCGCCGCAGCACGACACCATCGACCCCAAGCCCGACGCCCCCGAAGAAATCCGCGGCGACCTGAAGGCGATCAAATCGAAACTGACCGGCGTGCAGTTGTGCGAACTCATGCCCCGCGTGGCGGCACTCGCCGACCAGTTCATCTTCCTGCGGTCGCTCGTCGGCTCGACCGGGCAGCACGACGCCTTCCAGACACAATCCGGCTTCCACCACAAGAGCATCGACAACGTGGGCGGGCGGCCGGCGATGGGGAGCGTGGTGGCCAAGCTGTTCGGCAAACCGACCGACGCCGTGCCGCCGTTCGTGGACCTCATGCAGGGCCGCCCGCTGGTGCGGAACAGCGCCCGCCCCGGCTACCTCGGCCCGGCCTTCGCCCCCTTCCGCCCCGACATGTCCGCCAAGTTCCCCCGCGAACTCGAAGAGGGGATGAAGGCGGAGTTGAAGAATGCCGCCGCCCGACCGAGCCTGCAACTGAGCCTGGTGGACGGGCTGAACCCGGATCGGTTGGCCGACCGGCAGTCGCTGCTCCAGCGCTTCGACGACATCCGCCGGGAGGTGGATGCGTCGGGCACGATGGACGCACTCGACCAGTTCGGCCAACAGGCGGTGAGCATCCTCACGTCCGGCAAACTGGCCAAGGCGCTGACATGGGACGACGAACCGGAAGCGGTGGTGAGGGCGTACACCCCGCCGGCGTCCGGGCTGGCGAAGTTTGAAACGGGCGAGGACGAGAACTCGGCGAAGAAGCTGCTGCTCGCCCGGCGGTTGCTCGAAGCCGGGGTGCGGTGCGTGAGCGTGTCGTTTTCGGACTTCGACACACACACCCAGAACTTCCCGCGGATGAAGCAACTGGTGCCGATCGTCGATCACGCGATTGCGGCACTGGTACAAGACCTGAGCGACCGCGGGATGCTCGACGACGTGGCCATCGTGGTGTGGGGCGAGTTCGGCCGCACGCCGAAGGTGGCGAAGGACGGCGGCCGCGACCACTGGCCGGAAGTCGGGCCGGCGCTCTTGGCCGGCGGCGGGTGGAAGGCGGGGCAGGTGATCGGCGCGACCGACAAGAGCGGCGGGCGGGTGACCGACCGCCCGGTCAGCTACGAGGACGTGTTCGCCACCCTGTACCACACCCTCGGCGTGGACGCGACGAAGACGCACTTCAAAGACCCGTCCGGCCGCCCGCAGGCGGTACTCGACGCCGGGCGGGTGATCAAGGAGTTGGTGTAGCCACACTCTGACCGCGAGGGCGACCCGCATTGGCTCCCATCGGCAAGCGAACGGTTGTGAACCCGAGTCCAACCAATCCGGACAGATGGTTCTTCGATTTTGATGCCGCCGCGCCGGGTGGACGTGGCGGTGCGAGTGTGCTCCTCGATCCGGCACAAAACTTGGCGTCGATTGACGGCGTTCACAAGAACTTGAACCTGCGTCGCTCGACGGGGGAATTGTTGGCCGAGGGATTGCAGCAGACGGCCGTGTCCCGACCGACCATCCTGGAAGGGTACAATGTGGAGAAAACCACCGCCGCCGTGCTCGCCGCCGGTGGAACCGGGCACGGCACGCGGATCGGCAACATGCTGGCGGACTTGGCGGCGGCGCTGGGCGGGAGTGTGACCCTCTGGGAGCCGATTCGGGACGGCAGCATTTGGCACCTACGGGTGCACGTTGCGTACCCATGACGACCACGGCGAGGGACTTCTGATGACGCCGACCGCACCAGCGAAAGACCGATTCGCCGAAGACGGGGACTGGGTCGCCCGGCGATTCTTCTCGCCCGACGAACTCCGCCTGTCTCCGGAGGAATACGTCGCCCGGCACGCCCACGCGCTCGGCAGCTTCTCGTTCCACTTCTACCATTACGCCGACCCCGCTCTCGGCTTGTGGGTGCGACGGGTAGGCGAGTTGTTGACCGCGGACGGCGAAATCGAGCGGTGTCAGGAACTGTACCTGTCGCCAGGTGAACTCGACGCCGTCCGCCGCCAACAGGCTGACGGGTTGTGATGACGCCGGGCGGGTGATCAAGGAGTTGGTGCGATCCCGCTCGTTCCGCGATTCGGCCAGGAGTCTGGATGAAGCCCGACCTCCACGCCGCCCGGTTGGGCGAGGCCCGCCGGCAGCACGCGGCGAAGCGGCACGCCGACGCCGTCCAGATCTGTCGCACCATCCTCCGCCGCGACCCGCGGTGTGCCGAAGCCCACGAAATCCTCGGTGACGCCCTGCAAGGCGAGGGGCAGTTCGCGGACGCGATCACCGCCTACCGGCAGGCGATCCGGATCGCCCCGACCCGCACCGAGGGGTGGTGGGGGCTGAGTTGCGTCCTCCGCACGCAGAAGGACATCGCCGAGGCGGTGCCGGTCCTTCAGAAGTTGACCGAACTCAACCCGACCGACGAACACGCGTGGCACAACCTCGGGGTGTCGCTGCACGAACTCGGCCGCACGGATGAGGGCATCGACGCCCTCACCCGGAGCGTGCAGCTCGAAGGCAGCGTGGCGGGCATGTCGGTCGGCTCGATCGCCACCGTCATCCCCGGTAGCTCGCGGGCGGACCACGCGGCCGTGCTGGCGGCCCGGCGGCTGTGGGCCTCGGGCCTGCCCGTCACCCCGCCCCCGCCCCCGCCAGGCGTGCCCGACCGCCCCGTCCGCCTCGGGTACGTGTCGTCATTCTTCCAGGACCGCAACTGGATGAAGCCGGTGTGGGGGGTGGTGAACCGCCACGACCGCGAGCGGTTCGAGGTCCACCTCTTCTCCGAAGGCCCGGCGGACGACATCCGGCACGGGTATCGGCCCGACCCGCGCGACCACTTCCACGACTTCCGCGCGCTGTCGAACGGCGAACTGGCCGGCCGCATCCGCGCCGCCGGCATCGACGTGCTGGTCGACCTGAACGGGTACAGCCGGATGCGACGGCTGCCGCCGTACTCCGAGCGGCCCGCCCCGGTGCAAATCGGCTGGTTCAACCTGTACGCCACGTCGGGGGTGCCGGGGCTGGACGTGTTGCTCGGCGACGCCGACGTGATCCGCCAGGCCGAAGACGCCTTTTACAGCGAGCGGGTGATCCGCCTGCCGCGGTGCTACCTCACCTACGAGGTGACGTACCCGGTCCCGGACGTGGTGCCGCCGCCGTGCCTCGGGCGTGGGGGCTTCACCTTCGGCGGCCTCGCCCCTCAGTACAAGGTGACGCCGGTGGTGCTCGACGCCTGGGCCGCCATCCTGTCGCACGCCCCGGACAGCCGGCTGATCCTGAAGGGGACGTTCCTGGCCCGACCGGGGAACGCGGCCTACGTTCGCGAGCAGTTCACCCGCCGCGGGGTGGCGGCCGAGCGGGTGACGCTGGAAGGCCCGGCCGAGCACTTCGCCTTCCTCCAGACGTACGACGCCATCGACGTGGCCCTCGACACCTTCCCGTACAACGGCGGGACGACGACGATGGAAGCGCTGTGGCATGGGGTGCCGGTGGTCTGCTTCCGTGGCGACCGCTGGGCCGCCCGCATCGGCGCGTCGATGATGCGGGCCGCCGGGTTGCCGGAGTTCGTGGCCGACGACGCGGACGGGTATGTGAAGCTGGCCGTGAGTCTGGCGACCGACCCCGCCGCGCCGGCACGACTGGTCGAGTTGCGGGCCGGGATGCGGGACCGACTGCGGGCGAGTCGGCTGGGCGACGTGGAGGCGTTCACCCGCGAGCTGGAAGCGGTGTACCTCGCCCTGCTCGCCGGTCGGCCGTGAACGGAGGCCCGACCGTGAGGGAGGGTGCCGCAAGCCTCATGCGCCCTCCCTCACGGTCGGGC
>JANNQE010000435.1:0-2543 GCA_031441625.1 Planctomycetia bacterium | reverse complement strand
GGGCCGGGTGCTTCAAACACACCCGGCCCCTCACGGGGCACGGCTCGCCTGTGATTGCTCGACCCGCCCGCTCCGCCGCTTACGCCTCCATCTTCTCCTTCACCATCAGGATGTAGAAGGAGGTCTTCTTCTCCTCCACCTTGGCGGCCATCAACTCCTCGGCCTCCTTCCGCTGCGGGTACGGGAAGGTGCCGGCCACCTTGCCCGAGTTGTCGAACACCTTCCACACCGCCCGCATCTTCTCCTCCTTGGCCGCGCGGGTGGCCCGCTTCTTCTGCGGTGCCTTGGCGGCCTTCGGCTTCACCACCTTCTTCTTCTTCTTCTTGGGGGCGTCCTCGTCGTCGTCATCCCCGCCGTCGGCGTCGGCGTCGGCTTCCCCATCGCCTTCGGCCTCCGCCTCCCCCTCTCCCTCCTCTTCTTCGTCGTCCTCGTCCTCCTCGTCCGTCTCTTCCTCGTCGGCGTCCTCGACCACCGCGCCCTCGCGCTCCCGCGCCTCGGCCGCCTCCGCCTCCCGCCGCAGGTCCATTCGGCTGCGGCCCCCGCCCGCTTTGCGCCCGGCCATATCGCCCCCCTCGCCGCAGTGTCGGCGGAAAATGTCTGAACGGTGCCAGACTCGTAAACTTACCCCCGCCGACCCGTACCGACAAGGTTTCCCGCCCATGTCCGACGCGCCGCCGTCGCCCGTCCGCGAACACCTGGCGCTCGCCCTGGTGCCCGAACTGGGGCCGAAGCGGACGCGGGCGCTGCTCGAACGGTTCGGCTCGCCGGCGGCGGCGCTGGCGGCGACGGCCGGACAGTTGGCCGACCTGCCGGCCTTCGGGAGCAAGCTGGCCGCGCGACTGGCCGACGCCATGCGGGCGGTGGACGTGGCCGCCGAGTGGCGACTGATCGAGCGGCACGCGGTGAGCTTGCTCGCCCTCGGGGAGTCGAACTACCCGGAGTCGCTGGCCGCGTTCGACGACGCCCCGCCGCTGCTCTACGTCCGCGGCGGGTTGCTGCCGGCGGACCGCCAGGCGGTCGGCATCGTCGGCTCTCGGCACTGCACCGCCTACGGGCGGAAGATGGCCGAGCGGCTGGCCGCCGGGCTGGTGCGGGCGGGGTACACGGTGATCTCCGGATTGGCCCGCGGGATCGACGGGGTGGCGCACCGGGCGGCGCTCGACGCCGGCGGGCGGACGGTCGCGGTGCTGGCCGGCGGGCTGTCGCGGATTTACCCGCCCGAGCACGCGGGGCTGGCCGAAGAGGTGGTCGCCCGCGGGGCGATCCTGACCGAAACGCCGATGACCGTGGCCCCGCAACCGGGCATGTTTCCCGCCCGCAACCGGATCATCAGCGCGCTCAGCCGGGCGGTGGTGATCGTGGAAGCGGGCGAGCGGAGCGGGGCGCTGATTACCGCCACGCACGCGGCCGAACAGGGGCGGGAGGTGTACGCCGTTCCGGGGCAGGCCGACAACCCGGCGAGCGCGGGCACGCTGAATCTGATCCGCAACGGCGTGCGAATGATCCGCGGGGTGGACGACCTGCTCGAAGACCTCCGCGGGCTGAGAGTCCAGACGTCGCTCCCGGTGAAGCGCCCGCCGCCCACGCTGTTCGACACCGCCGAACCGCCCGCACCCCCGCCCCCGCCCGCCCCGTTGCCCGAGTTGACCGACACCCAGCGGCGCATCTGGGAGTGTCTGACCGCGCCGCGGCACTTCGACGAGTTGTCGCGTGATCTGGGCATCCCGGCGGGCGAGCTGGTGCGGCTCATGCTCGGCCTGGAGATGAAGAAGGTGGTGCGAAAGATGCTGGGCAACCACTTCTGCCGGTGGGGCGGATAATTCCCGCGGAACCATTCGGCGGGCCGGGTGTTCATGTGCATTGGCAGGGGCGAATCACGCCCCCCACCTTTCCCGAGGATCTTCGATGCGTCTGTTTTCGCTGGCCGTGGTCGCCGGTCTGCTCGCCGTCGGGTTCACCTACGCCGCCGACGAGAAGAAGCCGGAAGTGAAGAAGCCGGCCGATGAGAAGAAGGCCGAGAAGGCCGCTCGCGTGGTGGGCAGCCTGACCAAGATCGACGGCATGAAGCTGACCGTCACCACCAAGGGCGACGGCGGCGAGAAGGCCACCGAGTACACCGTCACCGACAAGACGAAGTTCTTCCAGGAAGAGGCCGCCGCCCCCGCGAAGGACGGCGACAAGCCGGTCGAGAAGAAGCCGGAAGAGAAGAAGCCGGAAGTGAAGAAGCCGGCCGACGGCGAGAAGAAGCCGGAAGTGAAGAAGCCGGCCGCCAAGCGGACGGAGATCAAGCTGGCCGACCTGAAGACCGGCGCCCGCGTGGCCGTGATGGCCGGTGAAGACAAAGTGGCCACCGAAGTGGTGGTGCTGCCGGCCGCCCCGAAGAAAGGCGACAAGTAACTCAAGTCCCGACCCTCGGTCGGCACCCGTGTGCCGCGAGTGGCGGCCGGCGCGCATCGCTCACCGCGCCCGGCCGTTCCTCGCGGCCACTGTCTTTTGATGTCGATTCGTTAGGGTGGTCCGCCCTCGCCGAGGGCGGATTCAGA
>JANNQE010000434.1:0-4616 GCA_031441625.1 Planctomycetia bacterium | reverse complement strand
TCGCGTGCGATACACTTCACTCCCCTCCCCACAGGAATTGTCGCACATGCGCCTTCCCGCGTTCGCGCTCGCACTGCTCCTCCCGACTTTGGCGTCCGCCGCCGAGCCGGTCGATTTCGCCAAGCAGATCCGCCCGCTGTTCGAGCAGCACTGCACCAGTTGCCACGGTCCCGCCAAGCAGAAGGGCGGGCTGCGGCTGAACACCGGTGCGGGGGTGTTGAAGGGCGGGCTGGAAGGTCCGGTGGTGACGCCGAAGAAGTCGGGCGACAGCCGACTGGTGCTCGCCCTGCATGGGAAGGGCGACCTCGACCAGATGCCGCCGAAGGGCAAACTGCCGGACACCGACCTCGCCCTCATCGCCCGCTGGATCGACGAAGGGGCGACGGTGCCGGCGGAAAAGGAGTCCGCGCACTGGTCGTTCGTGGTGCCCACGCAGGCCGCGGTGCCCGACGGCGTTCACCCGGTCGATCACTTCCTGAAAGCCGAGTGGGACAAGAAGCAACTCACCCCCGCCGGTGAAGCGGATCGCGCCACGCTCGTTCGGCGGCTCTACCTCGACCTGACCGGGCTGCCGCCGACCGTGGCCGAAGCCGAGGCGTTCGTCTCGTCCACCGCTGCGGACAGTTACGAGAAGCTGATCGACACGCTGCTGGCCAGCCCGCCGTACGGCGAGCGGTGGGGGCGGCACCTGCTCGACGTGTGGCGGTACTCCGACTGGTACGGGTTCGGCGGCGAGTTGCGGAACAGCCAGAAGCACATCTGGCAGTGGCGGGATTGGGTGGTGGAGAGCCTGAACAACAACACCAAGTACGACAAGATGGTGACGGCGATGCTCGCGGCCGACGAGACTGGCGGCGACGTGCGGGCGACCGGCTACCTGGCCCGCAGCTACTACAAGTTCAACCGCAACGTGTGGCTCGACGACATCGTCGAGCACACCGGCAAGGCGTTCTTGGGCGTCACGCTCAACTGCGCCAAGTGCCACGACCACATGTACGACCCCATCGCGCAAAAGGAGTATTACCGGGTGCGGGCGGTTTTCGAGCCGCACCAACTCCGCACCGACCCGGTGCCCGGCCAACCGGACGTGGAGAAGGGCGGCATCCCGCGGGTGTACGACGCCAACCCGAAGGCGATCACGTACCTGTTCGAGCGTGGAAACGAGAAGACCCCGAAGAGTGACAAGCCGTTGTCACCGGGCGTGCCGGCGGCGTTCGGGCCGAAGGGGTTCGCCCCGAAGGAGATCACCCTGCCACCAGAGTTCGCACACCCTACGTTGCGAGAAGAAGTGCGGAAGACGCTGATCGACGCGGCGGCGGTGCAGATCAAGCAGTTCACGAAGGAACCGCGGAACAAGGTGGCGGTGGTGCAACTGCAAGCGGTGAAGGCGAAGCTGGCCGCCGACGTGGCACGCTACGGCAAGCCGCCGAACCCGAAAGCAGCGGAGTTGATCCGCCACGCCGTCCTCCTTCACCTGGAAACGTTGGCCCTCGCTGCCGAGGCCGACCTCGCCGAAGCCGAGGAGGCATTGGCCGCGATGAAGGACGCCAAGCAGATCGAGACGCAGAAGAAGAAGGTCGCCGACCTGACGCCGAAGGTGGCCGCCGCACGCAAGGCGTGCGAGACCCCGCCGGCGGATTACCCGCCGTTGATGCCGAGCAACCCCGAGACGAGCACCGGCCGGCGGGCGGCACTCGCCGCGTGGATCACCTCGAAAGACAACCCGCTCCCCGCCCGCGTGTTCGTGAACCACGTGTGGTTGCGGCACTTCGGCCAGCCGCTCGTGCCGACCGTGTTCGAGTTCGGCAAGAACGGCCGCCCTCCGACGCACCCGGCGTTGCTCGACTGGCTCGCCGTCGAGTTCATGAAATCCGATTGGGACGTGAAGGCGTTGCACAAGCGGATGCTGACGAGCCGGGCGTACCGCATGGCGAGCAGTTTCACCGGCCCCGCGGCGGACGCGGACCGCAAACTCGACCCCGACAACCTGCTGGTGTGGCGGATGAACCCGCGGCCGCTGGAAGCGGAAGCGGTGCGTGACAGCCTGTTGTCGGTGGGCGGGCTGCTGGATGCCACCGCCGGCGGGCCGGAGTTGGACTACAACGACGACGCCCCGAAGCTGCGGCGGAGCATCTACTACCGACACGCCCCGGAGAAGCAGATGCCGTTCTTGACCACGTTCGACGGTGCCAGCCCGACGGACTGTTACCGGCGAAGCAACACCGTCGTGCCGCAGCAGGCGCTGGCACTGGTGAACAGCCGGGTGTCGGCCCGTGCCGCGGAAGCGCTGGCGAAGGAGATCACGGCGAAGGAGCCGGCGGCGGTGGTGAACGAAGCGTTTCGTCGCGTGCTGCTACGTCCGCCCACCGAGCAAGAGGCGAAGTTGTGCGTGGAGTTCCTGGCGAAGAACACGCCGGCGGCGCTCGTGCAGGTGCTGTTCAACCACGCCGACTTCACCACGATCCGATAATTTGTTGGCCCGACGCGCGAGCGAGGGGCCAACCAGCCTAACGGACAGCGATAGGGTGTTGCAAATCAGGCCACTTGTTAGCCCGACGCGCGAGCGAGGGGCCAACCAGCTATGGGAGAACAATGTGGCCATCGCGTACTTCTCCACATGGACGACCTACGGCACATGGCTGCCCGGTGACGAGCGCGGGTGGTTCGAAGGGGGCCGTGGGTGGCGCGAACCGGATCAGCGTAGGTCGTTCTCGTCGGCGCTGCTCATGTCCGCGGACGCGATCGTTCTCACGACCGAACAGCGTGAGTTGGTGGAAGGTGTCATCGCAGAGCATTCGACCATCCGGGGATGGGAGTTGCACGCCGTCAACTGCCGTACCAATCACGTTCACGTCGTGGTGTCCGCGGGGGACAGGCCCATCGAAATCCCTCGTGAGCAGTACAAATCGAGGGCCACCCGGCGGTTGACGGAACAGTGCGGGGGCGCGCGAACGGTCTGGTGGACGGAACGCGGGTGGGACGTGTACATCGACGACGACATGGAGTTGGCGGCAGTGGTGCAGTACGTCCTCGAAGGACAGTGAGCGTGGCTGGCCCCTCGCTCGCGCGTCGGGCTAAGAAGTGGTTGGTGTTGTCAGGCCACCCTGTTTGTCCGCAACGCTGGCTGGCCCCTCGCTCGCGCGTCGGGCTAACGGAGCAGTCCCCATGTTCTCTCGCCGTCACTTCCTCGCTTCCGGTCTCGGTGGTATCGCCCTCGCGTCGCTGCTGCACCTCGACGGCGTGCGGGCGGCCGACCCCGACGACAAGGACTGGACCGCGCCCGACGGCAAGCCGCACTTCGCGCCGAAGATCAAGCGGGTCATCTGGCTGTTCATGGTCGGCGGCACGTCGCACATGGAGGCGTTCGACCCGAAGCCGGAATTGACCAAGTTCGACGGCAAGACCATCGCCGAGTCGCCGTACAAGGCGACGCTCGACTCGCCGCACCTGAAGAAGAACCTCCGCGAGTTCGTGCCCGGCTTGCACAAGGTGCAGCCGAAGCTGATGAAGATGCAGACCGGGTTCAAGAAGTACGGCAAGAGCGGGCTGGAAGTGAGCGATTGGTGGCCGCATGTCGGCGGCATGGCGGACGAACTGGCGGTGGTGCGGAGCATGTGGACGACCGACAACGACCACGGGGCACAGTTGCAATTCCACACCGGCCGGCACGCGCTCGAAGGCCCCTTCCCCACCATCGGCTCGTGGGTCCGCTACGGGCTGGGTTCACTGAACGACAGCCTGCCGAGCTACGTGGTGCTCGGCACGCCGCTGGCCGACTGCTGCGGCGGGCAGGCCGGGCACGGCAGCAACTACCTCGGCCCGGAGTTCGCCGGCGTGCCGCTGAAGGTGGACCCGAAGAACCCGCTGCCGTTCCTGCCGGGGAAGGATCAGAGTGCGGAGAAGCAGCGGGCGCAGTTCGACCTGATCGGGCAGTTGAACGGGCTGGCCGCCGAGCGGACGCCCGACGACCCGAACATCCGCGCGAAGCTGAAGAGCTACGAACTGGCGTTCAAGATGCAGACGGCCGTGCCGGAGGTCATGAAGCTCGACAGCGAACCGGAAGAGGTGCAGAAGCTGTACGGGCTGACCGACCCGGACACCCGCGAGTTCGGCAAGCTGTGCCTGGCCGCCCGGCGGATGGCCGAGCAGGGCGTGCGGTTCATCCAGATCTTCCACGGCAGCAACGGCGGGGCCGGCGCGTGGGACGCGCACTCCGACCTGCTGAAAAGCCATCCGGGGTTGTGCAAGCAGGTGGACAAGCCGATTGCCGGGTTGCTCGCCGACCTGAAGCGGACCGGGATGCTCGACGACACGCTGGTGGTGTGGGGGTCGGAGTTCGGCCGCACGCCGGGGGCGGAAGGGAGCGGCGGGCGAGATCACCACCCGTATGGCTTCAGCGTGTGGCTGGCCGGCGGCGGGGTGAAGAAGGGTGTCGTTCACGGGGCGACGGACGAACTCGGCTTCCACGCGGTCGAAGACCGGCACTACGTCACCGACCTGCACGCGACGGTACTGCACCTGCTGGGGCTGGACGCGAAGAAGCTGGCCCTGCCCGGCCGCAAGCGGTTGGAGGTGGACTTCGGCAAGCCGATGGCGGCGGTGTTGAGTTAGTGCTT
>JANNQE010000433.1:0-1987 GCA_031441625.1 Planctomycetia bacterium | reverse complement strand
CCGGATTCCGCCCTCGGCGAGGGCGGACCACCCTAACAGACGGCTCGGCGAGGGCGGACCACCCTAGAAGGCATGGAGGTGTCATGGACAACCTGTTCACCGCGCTCAACCTGAAGGACGCCTCGCCGCCGGTGCAACTGGCGCTGGCGCTCGGGCTGTCGGCGCTCATCCCCGCCGCGCTCATGACGCTCACCTGCTTCACGCGGGTGGTCATCGTGCTGTCGTTCGTGCGGCAGGGGTTGGGCACGCAGAACGTGCCACCCAACCAGGTCATCACCGGGCTGGCGCTGTTCCTGTCGGCGTTCATCATGCAGCCGACGTTCAACCTGATCGACCAGGAGGCGTTGCAGCCGTACCTGAACCAGCAGTTGGACGGCCCGACGGCCATTCAGAAGGCGGCCGAGATCCAGAAGAAGTTCATGATCCGGCACACGCGGGCGAACGACCTGGGCCTGTTCCTCAGCCTGTCGGACAACAAGACCGTGACGAAGGCGGAGGACGCGCCGTTCTTCACCGTGGTGCCGGCGTTCGTCATCAGCGAGCTGAAGACGGCGTTCATCATGGGCTTCTGCATCTACCTGCCGTTCCTGATGGTGGACCTGGTGGTGAGCAGCGCGCTGACCAGCATGGGCATGGTGATGATGCCGCCGGTCACCATCTCCGCCCCGTTCAAGATCCTGCTGTTCGTGCTGGCCGACGGCTGGCACCTGATCGCGTACACGCTGGCGGCCAGTTACTCCTGAGCCGCGGAGCGGCGTCCGGGTGTAGCCTGGGGCGGAAGCCCCAGGTGTGTATTGATACCAATCCTAGCCCCGGAGGGGCGCTCGGCCGGTCGCCCCTCCGGGGCTTGTGCGTGTTCCGCCCGATGTCCTGGGGCTTCGCCCCAGGCTACACCCGGACGCCGCTCCGCGGCTGAACCATGACCACCGAAACCGTCATCAGCCTGATGCAACAGCTCTTCCTCACCGCGCTGCAGGTGTCGCTGCCGGTGCTGGCGGTCAGCCTCATCATCGGGCTGGTGGTGAGCATCTTCCAGACGGTCACGAGCATTCAGGACCAGACGCTCAGCTACGTGCCGCGGATCATCGCGGCCGGGCTGGCCATCGTGTTCACCCTCGGGTTCACGCTGCAACTGGCCGTCGATTTCTTCCAGCGGATGATGGCGGCGGCGGCCGAAGGGGGCCACCGATGACGGCCACCGCCATCTACGCCGGCCTGCTGCTCGCCCGCATCGGCGCGTTCGTGGCCGTCATGCCGCCGTTCGCCGCCCGCACGCCCCGCACCGTGCGGGCGGCGTTCGCCATCGTGCTCACCGTCTTTTATCTCTCGACCATCGCCCCCGGTTGGGACCCCGAGTTCGCCGCCCGCGCCGCCGACGCCCACCCGGTGCGGTACGCCCTCGCCCTCGTCCGCGAGGCGCTGCTCGGCGCGAGCATGGGGTTCGCGTTCGCCCTGTTCTTGCTGCCGGCGCGACTGGCCGGCGAGTTCGTCACACTGCAAATCGGGCTGAACGCCGCACAAGCTCAAAGCCCGTCCGGACCCGACGGCGGCGGGCCGCTGACGAACGCGTTCGAGACGGCGAGCGGGATGCTGTTCCTCGTCATGGACGGGCACCACCTCGTACTCACCGCCCTGCACGCCTCGTTCCACACGCTCCCGCTCGGCGGGACGGTGCTGCCCGACGCCAACCCGATGCTCAACGGCCTGAGCAGTTCCTACGAACTGGGCCTGCTGCTCGCCGCCCCGCTCGCGCTCTGCCTGTTCCTGCTGTCGGTCACGCTGGCCATCATGACCCGCGCCGCGCCGCAACTGAACGTGTACTCGGTCGGGTTCACCCTCCAGGTGTTCGTGGCGTTGCTCGGCGGGCTGTTCCTGCTGCCGGAGTTGGTGCGGGCGATCGGCATCGTGGTCGAACACACGAAGCAGACGCTGCCGGAGTTTTACACGCCGTCCCCCTGAGCGTGGGCCGTCAGGCCCATGAGTCAAT
>JANNQE010000432.1:0-8381 GCA_031441625.1 Planctomycetia bacterium | reverse complement strand
TCCGCCCCGAAGGGGCCGGCGTCGGTTCGTCGGCCCCTTCGGGGCGGGTGGAATGTGACGCCCCATTCCCAGGGCTTCCGCCCTGGGCTACGAACGTCGGCCCCTCCGGGGCGAAGAGTGTATACGCCTTCCAGAACCGCGCGCGATCCGCCCGGCTCGTCCGCAACTGGAACCAGCGGTTGAACAGCACCAGGTTGTCGCGGGCCTCAGGCCACGTCAGCGGATGGCCGAACCGGACGGCGTGAACGTCGAGCAGCACGAACCGCGGGCCGGTGGACGTGGCTTGCACGAGCAGGTTGCCGGGGTGCGGGTCGGGGTGAGCCACGCCCGCCGCGTGCATGTGCGCGAACAGCCGGCCGAGTTCGATGGCCACCACCCGACGGGTCACTGACAACAGGCTGTCACTCACATACTCGTCGAGCGGCACCGCGTCGGCCACCTCGCGGGTGACGATCGCGCTTTCGCCGGGCCAGAGCGAATCGACCTCCGCCCACGCCAGCGGTTCGGCACACGGGATGCCCAGTTCGCGCAACCGCACGGCGTTCTCGAATTCCAATCGGGCCTTTGGCGGGCGGAGGACTTCCCGCACCCACGCCCGCGGGGTGTTCGCCCGGCTCCGCTTCACGAACACCGCCCCGCCGGGCGACTCGACGCGAAGGATCGTCCGCTGATGATTCTGCTTCACCACCGCCGCCGCCGGGTGCGTGAAGAGCGTGGGCAGAAGTGGGATCAACTCGCTCGCGGCGGGCAGCGGGTGCCACACCAGCCCGCCGGCGCGAACGGCCGTCGGGTCGGGCCGAGCGACGAGGGTGCCGAGCTTGCGGAGGAAGTGGGAGAACATGGGTGCGGGAACGCTCGCAAGCTCGCGGCGAAGAGTCAGAGGTCGGACAGCACATCGACCCAACGTCGAACTCCAACTAGAACCGAGTATTCCCGCTCCACCCGCTCACGTCCAGCCCGGCCGAGGCGTCGGCGCAATTGCGGGTCGTGTACCAACTCTCTCACGGCGGCCACCCACTCGTCGGTCGTGGTGGCGAGCAGCCCCGTTTCGCCGGGTGAAATCATGTCGGCCTGCACGCCCACCGGGTTCGCCACCACTGCCAGCCCCGCGGCCATGTATTGCAGCACCTTCAGCCCGCACTTGCCGCGGCTCCACGGGTCGTCGGGCACCCACCCGATGCCGATGTCCGAGTTCACAATCTCCGCCGCTTCGGTCGCCCCGTCCCACCGCACGGCGTCCACGGGCATTGAATCGAACGCGGGGAAGCGGTCGCACACCACCGCCAGCCGCACGCCCGGCACCGCCTTCCCGACGGCGTTCAGCATGTCGCGGTTCCGCTCCAACCCTTGCAACGTACTGCTCGACCCAACCCAGACTAGCCGTGCGTCCCCCGCCGGCCGCGTGTGCTCGGCGATCGGGTAGGCGGTCGGGTCCACGCACGTGGGAATCACGACGACGTTCGGGTTGAGCGGTCGCACCTCGTCGGCGAGGAAGTGGTTGCCGGCGATCACCGCGTCGCACCGCCGCACCGTCTCCCGGAAACGCCGCCGCCGCTTGCCGCTGTGGAACCCTTTTTCGGAGTACGAGTCGCGGAGCCAGACGGCGTCGTCGAAGTCGAACAGCAATCTGCGGGCGAACCGCCGCAGGATGACCAACTCGGCGAGCGAGAGCAGCTTGCGTTGCACCACCACCACGTCGAAGGTGCGGGCGGCGGCGAACAGCCGCAGGCGGGCGATGACGTCTCGCGGGAACGCTCGCACCGTGAGTGTGTGGCCGCCGGCTTGCAGGGCGGGGCGGAAGGCGAGGACGCGGTACCGGCAGCAGACGTGCGTGTCCGACTCGACGAGGGCCAGTACGGAAGCCATAGGATCAGTTTAGCCGCACGATGAGGCGAGGAGAATAAAGATTAACCACAGAGGCACAGGGACACAGAGAAGACATGATTCATTGCGAGGTGTTCGACCCAACTCTTGTCATCTCTGTGTCCCTGTGCCTCTGTGGTTAGCTCTTCTTTCGCTTATTCACCGTCGCCCGGTCCATGTCGCGCTTCGCCTCTTTCGTCTTCAGCGTCTCCCGCTTGTCGTGCGCCTGCTTGCCCTTCGCCACCGCAATTTCCACCTTCGCCCGGCCGTCCTTGAAGTACAGCCGCAACGGGACGAGCGTGAACCCCTGCAGACTCGCCTTGCCAACCAGCTTGCCGATCTCCCGCTTGTGCGCCAGCAGCTTGCGGGTCCGTTTCGGCTTGTGGTTCATCCGATTGCCGGCCGTGTACTCGGGGATCTCGCACCCGATCAGCCACAGCTCGTCGTCTTCCACCTTGGCGTAGGCGTCGTCGAGCATGGCGTGCCCTTCGCGGAGCGACTTCACCTCCGTGCCGACCAGCACAAGCCCGCACTCGAGCGTCTCGCTGATGGCGTACTCGTGCGCCGCCCGCCGGTTGCGGCAGACCACCTCCACCACCGGCTCGTCGGCCTTGGCGTCCTTCTTCTTGGCGGGCGTCTTGCTCATGGGGGGCATTGTAGGCGAACCCCGCCCGCAAGGGCGGCGAGTGCGTGGGGATGTGGTTCGCACCTGCCGCCCTTGCGGGCGGGGTTCGCCTATCTCGGTCGGTCGGCGTCCGAGTACCTCGCCTTGTTGCCCGACCCGCCGCACCCGGCGAGCAGTCCGAGCGACAGTACGGCGACGACAACGAGTCCGACGAGACGGCGCATGACGGACACTCGAACGGTTGGAATGGACCCCAGAAAAGCATACGAGCCGACCGGGTGTCCGGTCGGCTCGCGGTTCGTGTTCGGCACGAAGTTACTTCACGGTCGACTTGGTTTCGGTGACCATGGTGGTCGACTTGCCGCCGGTGGTCGGGGCCGGACCGCAGCCGATCACGGTGGCGGCGAACGCGGCGACGGCGACGAGCAGTGCGAACTTCTTCATCGGGATTCCTCAGTTTGTTCCGGCTAGTGTTCCGGCATCTGAGTGCCGGAACCAACGGCCAAAGGAACGGGTGGAAAACGGTTCCGTGGGGTGGTCAGCACCCCACGGAGTTGGTTTGAGGACGGCAGCCACGACCCGTTGCACTCGAATACGACGGGCCGCATTTGCGTCTTCCCCCACACGATGCTTCCCCCCGCGGATTATTCCCGACAAATTTCCGAATCCGGTTCTGCGAATCGCTAAACGAGTGAGTTGCCGTCGTTCACGGCGGGGGCGGGGAATATTCCGCCGATATTTGGCTCTACAGTTCTCGGGGAGGCGGTTCGGATGGGTTCGCTCAGCGTGCGGGATCTGATCGACTCGCACTACGCCTCCCTGTACCGCTACGCGGTGCGGCTGTCCGGGTCGGCGGCCGACGCGGAAGACCTGACTCAGGAGACGTTCGGCAAGGCGCTCACCCGGCTGCCCCAACTGCGGGACGCCGACCGCGCCAAGCCGTGGCTGTTCCGCATCTTGCGGAACGAGTACCTGCACCGCAAGCGGGACGAGCGGCGGGCCAAGGTGGTCCCTTTGGACGCTGTCGGCGACCAGGCCGAACCGACCCCCGAACCGGGGTACGAGGTGGACCAGCAGGAGTTGCAGGCGGCGCTGTCTGAACTGGATGAGACGTTCCGCACGCCGTTGATCTTGTTTTACTTCGAGGATTTCAGTTATCGGGACATCGCCGATCAGATGGATCTGCCGATCGGTACGGTGATGTCGCGGCTGGCCAGAGCGAAGACGTACCTGCGGGCGAAACTTCTCCGCCCCGGTACTCACGCCAACGGCCGACGCCCAACGGAGGGCAACTGACATGAACTGCGGACTCTCCCAACTGCTGCTCGCCTTCCGGCCGAACGAACTGGCCGCGGACGACCGCGCCGCGCTCGACGCCCACCTGTGCGCCTGCCCGGCTTGCGCCGCCCAAGCCCGCACCTCCATCGCCACGGACGCCGCCTTCCGCGCGGCCATGCTCGCCGTGCCAATGCCGGACGGGTTGCACGCCCGCCTGCACGCTGCCGTGACTGCCAAGCAGGGCGCCACGCTCCGCCGGCGGGTGGCCGTCTGGGGGAGTGCGGTGCTAGCCGCGTCGGTCGCCGTCGCTCTGATCGCGGGCGTGACCCACTTCAACCGCCCGTCGCTCTCGTCCGAGATTGCCATCGGGCTGCTGGAGGACGAGCGGTTGTTGAAGGAACAGCGGGTCCACGACTGGCTGAAGGCCGAGGGGTTGCCGGCCGACTTGCCCGCGCCGTTCGAGTTCGGCAATCACGCCGTCCACGGGACTGGACCGCTGGGCACCATGAACGTGCCGTTCGTGCTCTTCCAGAACGAACGCGGGCAGTGCCGGGTTTACATCCTGCGAAAGGACTCCGTCCGTACCCCAGCCGGCGGGTGGAAGGACGCCTTCGGCAGCGAGTTCAACATCAAGGCGTTCCAGCGGGGCGAGTACGTTTACCTGATCGCGGTCAGCACCAGCACCACCCTCGAAGCGTTCCTGAAAGCCCCCGCCCCCGTGGCGTAACTGGAACCGTGTACGCAGTGACCGGGTGTGCCCAATGCGCGCCCGGTCACTGCGTTCACGGTTCCAACCGCCCGCCCTTTCCCGTTGCACGTCCGCCGTCGCGTTCGCATAATGCACCCACTCCCCGATCAGGACGTTCGGGATTAACACTTCCGTCGTGGGCCACCGGCGAACCCGCGGCGGCGGCCGTGGATCGACCGTACCCATTCGCCAAACGATACAGCCGAATTCCCGTTGACCCGACCCGCTTCGGCGGTTGGACCGTGCGCCGGCGGAACCCCCGCCGCCACCCCGGAGAAACCCAACTGTAGCCGGGGTCTGTGACCCCGGATCGGAAACCGGGGTCACAAACCCCGGCTACAGAGCAATCGCAGCTCTCCAACTTCGGACAACGGGCCTCCGGCAGGAGAAGCCCGACATGGAACCGTACATCTACTACACACTCGGCGCGCTACTACTGGCGCTCCTGGTGATGGCCGGCATCGGCATGGTGCTGATGCTGAAGGTGCTGAAGAACCGCCCGGCCGCACCGCAGTCGCTGGTGGCCGCCACCGCGGCGGCCGATCCGGAGGTCATGCGGCGTGCCGTCGCCGACGCCGAGAAGGTCACCGACCAGGCACAGAAGGACGCCGAACGCCTCGCCGAACAGGGCCGCCGCGACGCCGCGCGGCTGATCGAACAGGGCAAGCGGGACGCCGAACGGGTGGCCGAGCAGGCCCACCGCGACGCCGAACGGGTGGTGAAGGAGGGGGAACTGAAGGCGAAGGACGAGGCGCTCCGGCGGCGGGAAGAAGTGAACCGTGAGTTGGAGAAGACCCGCACCGAACTGCGGGAGATGGAGCGCCGGCTGGAGAAGCGGGAAGACTCCGTGACCGGCGAGCAGAAGGCGGTGACGGAGAAGAAAGCACAACTGGACGCCGCCCAGAAGAAGGCGGTCGAGCAGCGAGACGCGCTCGACAAGAAGGCGAAAGAACTCGACGGCGTGTTGGAGAAGCAGACGGCGGCGCTACATACCATCACCGGGCTGAGCCGGGCCGACGCCGAGGCGATGCTGCTGGATCGTCTCGGAAAGGACTTGTCCGAAGAGGTGGCCACCCGCATCCGCCGGGCGACCGAACTATACACCCAACAGGCCGAGACGAAAGCCCGCGAGATCCTCGCCACCGCCGTACAACGCTACGCCTCCGCGCATACCGCCGACGCCACCGTGAGCACCGTGGACATCCCGTCGGACGACATGAAGGGCCGCATCATCGGGCGGGAAGGGCGGAACATCCGCACCTTCGAGAAGGCCACCGGCGTGGACGTGATCGTGGACGACACGCCCGGCGTGGTGGTGGTGTCGGCGTTCGACAACGTCCGCCGCGAGATCGCCCGCCTCAGCCTGGCCAAGCTCATCCAGGACGGCCGCATCCACCCCACCCGCATCGAAGAGGTGGTGGCCGAAACGCAACTGGAGATGGACGCCACCATCCTCGAAATCGGCCGCAAGGCGTGTGATGAGGTGGACATCCCGCCCCCGCACGAGAAGATTCTGCAACTGCTCGGCCGGCTCCAGTTCCGCACGTCGTACAGCCAGAACGTGCTTCGACACAGCATCGAAGTGAGCCACCTGTGCGGCATGATGGCCTCCGAGTTGGGGTTGAACGCCCAGCTCGCCCGGCGGTGCGGGCTGCTGCACGACGTGGGCAAGGCGGCCGACCACGAGATGGAGGGCGGGCACCCGAAGGTGGGGGCGGAGCTGGCCAAGCGGTACGGCGAAACGAACCCGGACGTGCTGCACGCCATTATCGGCCACCACGACGACATCACCGTCGATCACATCTACACCGTGCTCGTCGCCGCCTCGGACGCCATCAGTGCCAGCCGCCCCGGTGCCCGCCGCGAGACTCTGGAGAAGTACGTCAAGCGGATGGAGGCGCTGGAGGCAGTGGCGTGCGGCTTCCCGGAGGTGGAGTACGCATTCGCCATCCAGGCCGGCCGCGAGCTGCGGGTGATCGCCAACGCCCACCGCACGACCGACGCGGACGCGTTGCGGATCTGCCGCGACATCGCCCGCGCCATCGAGCAGCAGCTCGACTACCCCGGCGAGATCAAGGTGACGGTCATCCGCGAGACGCGCATGACCGAGCTGGCGAAGTGAGCCGAGACCTTCAGTCTCAAGACGATAGAAGATCGTAACGTATGGTAGTAGCATCGATGACGACAGCGTTCGCAGGGCGAACGTTCCAGCCTAGTGCTCTCACTGAGGTGAGTATTGCATCCAGGTAAGCAGGGTTGGGCTCGGCCGAAGCAATCCTGGCCGGCTCATGACCGATAGTCGTGAGCTGGATTGGCCCGGCGAAGAGTTTACACGGCGCCGCTTCTTCACCAGTTTTCTCCAACAGAAAGCCACTGGAGAAGTACTGGAAAAAATCGAGACTTCTCTCTGGACGCGACAGCTTCAGGTGACCTGGTTGCCGCGGAATGGCGTGGTTGGCTCCCGATCTCGGCCTTCGTCGCCCTGTTCCTCGGCGAGCCGACGGTGGTGCCAGCGTTGCACGGCCAGGATCACGAACCGCACGATGGTCCGCCGCCGCCGCCACTTGTACCGCCCCTTCTCGAAGTGCCGCAGGCGGCGGTTGGTCCGCTCCACGTGGTTGTTCGTCCGCACCCGCTCGGCCGCCGGGCGGTGCAGGGACGCCGCCATCTTGGCGAACTTGTCGGCCGTCAGCATCGCCAGCGCCCGGGCCAGGTCCGGATCGGCCTGGTCGCCCGCATCCCGCATCCCGCACCAACGCCGCTCGCCGGCACGCCGCCTGATGCGGACTCTGCTCCGGATCGAACAGCCGGTACACCTGGAGCACGAAGTCCCGCAACCCGCGAAGAGCCGGCAGGGACTCGAACATCCGGCTCATCCGCCGTCGTTGGCGGCCGTCCAGGTTCTCGGGACGGGTCGTAACCAGGTGCCGGTTCTTCCACACGAAGTGCGACTGCTCCTTCCGGATCGGCCCACGGCGGGTGCGGGCGTGCTGGCGATTCTTGCGGGGTCGGCCGCGTCGTCGCTTGCGTCCGCCGGTGGAGGCGTGGCGGCGTCGGAGTCGGCGCAGGGCATCGAAGACGTGGGTGTTGATGTCCTTCAAGACGTGGAAGACGCACAGTTGGTGGCGGGCGTCGGGCCACACGTCGGCCAACACCGCGGGGTCCAGATTCGAGCCGTCGGTGACGACCACGTGAGGGGAGAAGCCGTGGGTCTTGAGGTGGTTCAGGACGCGTCGCATGTGGCCTTGGTCGTTGGCCGACACCAGGGCGAAGGCGACGGGGAAATCGCCGACCGGGTCGGTGGCCAGGAACAGGGTGCGGTGCCCCAGGTGCAGTTCATCGACGCACAGGCTGCCGGAGAAGTTCGCCAGAGTCCACCGGCGGTCGGCGGGCAGGTCGGTCTGGCGGACCTTCCAGTCGAGGCCGTCGGACAGGAACCCGGCGGACAGGTCGAGGAGGAAGTCGCGTCGCATCGATTGCTGGAGGCGGTTCAGGCTCAGGCCGTCGTCGAGGAGGCGGTCGCGGACGGCGTCGCGCACCCGGTTGGTGTACTCGGCGCGAGGTTCGATCCCATCGACGTGGGAGCGGAACGTCGTGCAACAGTCGCAGGCGGCGCGGTACTCTCCGACCGTCAATTCGACGACGAGGATGTGTCCGTAGGCGAGGTCACGAACGAATCGCGTGTGGGTGCCCTTGCGACGACCGGGCGTGCCGCAGTGGGGGCAGGGGAAGGAGTTCGGCGCACAACTCTGCCGGCGAACGTGAACACGGGTGGCGTCCATGCCTGTGTCCTTCGAGGGTCGGTGTGGTAACCCCCAAGGAGGACACAGGCTGGCTTGTTCGGGAAGGGCAACCGGGGACGCGGCT